>VXZF01000094.1 GCA_009845645.1 Gemmatimonadota bacterium
AATCCAGACAGCGCGAAGTAGCATCAACGCGCTCGTTTCAGCCCGGCTCGCGTGCAATCGCAGTCATTTGTCTGGGTCGCGGCGACGAAATTACTCATTCGGATCTCACTACGTCAGCGAGTTCAAGTGTTCGAGAATTTCTTCCTGTTCGGCTAAATCAAACTGATTCGAACCGATATACATATATCTGATAATGCCGGGTTTGTCGATGATAAACGTTGCCGGACGGGCAATGCCGTTGCTGAGACTGTGAGACGCAAAGCCGATACGTTTGTATAATGGATAGCCGAGTTTGTCGCTAATAAACTTCGCCGGCCGGAGAATGTTGTACGCGAAATTATGAGCCGCTAGGCCGAACCAGTGATATATCCCATAGCTTTTGAGGACGCTCCAATCTTCATCCGCCAAAAGCGGATAGGTGATGCCACTGCGTTCGGCGTATTCGCGCATTTCGCAGAGTTGCTGCCCTGCGGTGATCGCAATAGATGTCGCGTTACGTTCGGCATAGGCGTCAACATGTTCTTGCACAGTCGCCAACTGACGACGACTTCTCCTTCACCAAGTCCCCCGAAAAAACGTCAGGATGACATGTTCTTTTTGCCGATGCGATGCCAGTGACACGTCTCGTTGCTGATGCGCAGGAAGGGTGAATAAAGGAGCAGTATCGCCGATACTGAGGGCTCTGTTTTTGCGCGGCATTATGTACCTCTTCCCAGTAGTGACATCTGTGTTTTGTCTGTGGAAAAGGAACAGTATCAACGCGCCCGCTTCAGCCCGGTTCGCGTAAAATCGCGGTCGTCGAGGTCAGTCTGGAATTGAAAATCCGTCCAGGTCAGCACGGTGCTTTTCCCGGTTAGATGATTTTCCATCGCCATCTCGCCAGCGCGCCAGTAACGCTCCAGGTACTGCTGATAATTCCCCAGCGTAAGCGTCTTCAAATGGGCATCCTTGCGGTCGTAGTACTCCACTTTCCACACGCGAAGCTCGTCCTTGTCGCGCCAGACCACCTGACGGCTATAGCCGGATTTCTTATCGGCGGGAACGCGTTCGGAGACCGTGCAGGTCAAATCGCCACAAGGCTCGTCGCGCAGATAGCGGTAGGTGAATTTCTCCACGGCCTCGGCGGTCAGGTCCTCATAGGCGAATTCGCTCCCCATGAAGGAGCCGGACCGATTCGACGAACTAATGCGCTTGACTCGCTTCAGAGCAGGTAGGTAGAGCCATTGGTCGTCCGCGCTTTCCCGATGCGCGTGAATGAGCAACGCCGTTCCCTGGACATCGCGCGGCTCGTCGAACACAAACAGGCTCTTGTCGCCATCGTCGGGGACTTCGAGAACCTTTACCCGGAGCTGGCGTCGGCTCTCTTGCCCGTGCTTGTTGCGCAGCACCATGGTTTGTTGGGCCGTAAAGTTGCCAAAACCTGCCTCGCGAGCGCGGGAATCTTGGGCGATTTTCAGTCCAGTCTCCTCGGGAGTGGGACTTTCGGAGTGAACAGGTGCCGCGCTGAGACAGAAAATGATCAGACAAAGCGCGAAAAACGGCAGCATGGATCGCGTGGAAATCATGAATTTCTCCGGTCGATGGCAATCAGCAGCGTTGGCAGGAGTAGGAAATCGGCGACAAGCGCGAAGATAATCGTGATCGTGACCAAAAGTCCGAGCGCCCAACTCACTTCAAATCCCGATGTGGCAAACACCAGAAAGCCTACCGACAAAACCGCGGTCGTCGTCCATAAAGCGTGCCCCACCATGTGGAAGGCCGAGCGCACGGCCTCGGGTGCAGGCAGACCCTCCCTCCGGGCCTTCAGATATTTGCTCAAAAAATGAACTGTATCGTCCACGACAATGCCGAAGACAACGGCGATGACCACAGAGGACGCAATGCCCACGTGGCCGACGAGATAGCCCCACAGGCCGAAGCTCATAATGGCGGGGATGAAGTTGGGCAGCAGACTGAGAAGCCCGACTCGCACGCTCTTGAAAATCCAAATCAAGATGAACGAAATGAGCGCCATGGCCGTGATCGTACCGCGTAACATGCTGTTGATGTTGCGCAGCGACAGGTGGGCAAAGACGACGCTCAGGCCCGATGCTTCTTGGGCAAAAGCGGGTACATTGGCGCGGAGCCAGATCTGGGCGCGCTCGTCGAGTTCGCGTATATCGCGCGACCACGCATTTTTGGTTGTCACGACTAGACGCGTAGCGGATTTGGCGACATCAATGCGGTCGTTGAGGTCACTGCCGAACGGCAGCGAAAGCTCGTAGAGCAACAGGTACTGCGCCGCAAGGTCTGGGTCTTCGGGCAGGCGATAGAAGGCTGAATCATCGCCGTGCATGTTTTTGTTGAGACGCTTCATAATGTCCGAAAACGCTTGGACGTGAGTCACTTCGGGTTGCCGTCGGTACCATTCGGCAAAAGCATCGACTTTGCGCAAATAGTCGGGATCGGTGATGCCGCCTTCGCGCCCTGCACTCAGCGAGTATTCCAGTTTGTCTAGACCGGTCAGATTATCAATGACATAATCCGTATCGCGCCGGAACTCGTAGCGGTCATCAAAGTACTGCGCCATGTTGTCGCTTAGCTCAATGCGAGGAATGCCGATTGCTAACACCACGATCGCCAAGGAGACGGAGCTGAGCAGGAATGTTCTCCGCGCAATGACAAAGTCGGCAAAGCGGTCGAAGAACGCCGTTCCCTCGGACTGGACGCGGCGTGCGCGCAACGGCAGAATCGAGAGCAATGCCGGCAGGAGCGTCATGGTGTATATGAGAGCGCATAATACGCCAAACGCCACGTAATTGCCCAAGACGTGGAACGGCGGCGAATCCGAGGCATTCAGGCTGAGGAATCCAATCGCTGTGGTGACCGAGGTGATGAATACCGGATAGGCATTGATGCGAATAGATTCGACAATCGCCGCGTTTCTATCCAGCCCGCGCCGCATACCCAGTAAAACACTCGTGACGACGTGGATCGAATCCGCGATGGCTATGACCATGACAATGATCGGCACGCCGGCGTTGGTGGGGCTGAACACCACGCCATTCCACCCGGCGAATCCCAAGGTCGTATTGACGACAAATACGAGCACGGCGACAATGGCCAACGTGCTGAGAGTCGAACGCAGGAGAATAATGGTGGCACCTACGATGATGAGAAACACAATAGGTGTCAGGGTCTCCATGTCGCTCTTCGTAACATCGGAGAACGCCCGATGCATGACCACATCACCAGTCATGTAATAATTAATGTCCGGGTGGCTCGCACGGGCCTCGGCTAGGACCGAATTGAGATAGTCGGTAATTTCGATCACGGCCTGATCTGGGTTTTCAGGCAGGATGAAATTGATAGCCACCCCGGCCGTGCGTCCATCGTGCGCGACCAGACGCCCGGCGATTTCGGTAGCATCCAACGCAATCTTTTCGATGCGCACCACATCGGTATCGCTCAGTGCAGATGCGTCATCAACGAGCGGAGCGACGACCAAGTCGTCCTCAAATGCTTCGCTGTGGGTATAGTTGGTAAGGGAGTTGACGCGACTGGAATAAGGCGCGCGCCACGCAGCCTCGGTCAATTCCTCAATCGCGACAAGCGCCTCGCGGGTAAACACAGAGCCATCTCGGGGCGCAATGGCAATCAGCGCCGCATTGGAGACGGAATACGTGTTTTCTAGGGCGTCGAACGCGGCGAGTTGTGGATTGTCTTCGCTGAACAGAACGCGATAATCGTTGGTAACAGTGATGAAGCGAGCACCAGCCGTGATGGCGAGCATGACCAGCGTTGCCAGCACGACGACCAGCCACCGACGGCGCAGAATGACAGCGATATAGCGTTCCAATTGCATAGGCGTTTTCTAAAGCGTCGAATGCGACGAGTTGCGGATAACAGAATGCGATTTCACCAACGCGACGCGTCTCCGTGTAGCTCGTCGGGCAGTCGGTAACTTATCCCCTCTTCATCGAGCACAGATATGTCGAGCATGGTCATAAAATTTTGGGTGCGCAGGCCTTTGGCACGCTGCCCAGGTCCCCTAAGTGCATCAATAACCTCTTGGATTCTGCGCCGCATCCGCAAATACACCAACGCCCCGGTCGTCCGACTTTTTGGAAACATGAGTTGATCGGCGAGCTCGTCGCCGAGCAGTGCGCGCGAAAGGCGGTATCCATAGCTAAGCAGGGCCTTGCGCTCGTCTTTGTCTTCAATGCCGATCACTAAGGGGGCCGAGTTAATCACCGAGTTTGCCATAGCAATGGCCTCCACACCGAAGGGCGGCTCACACATGTAGCCCACGCGGAACATCTCGCGGGCCTCGGCCTCATCGCGGAACAATAGCGCGTCGGGCACTCCCATCAACCAAGCGGCGTAGCGCCAGATTTGCATAAAGCTATCGCGCTCTTCATCGTTCAGACGCGCTCCGATCCTCCCGGCTGCCCACAGCATCATTCCAGAGAAGTTACAGGAAGCGAGCGCGATATGGGCAACACTCAGCGGCATTCCGTGCGCTTCTTGGTCCCAGTCTTCAGAAGCGAGCAACTGTTGCCTGACCCGCGCATGTACCAGCCGGAGGCGGACAGACAGTTTCCAGCCCTCGCCATGACGCTCTAGGCCGCCTGGCAGCATAATCTCCAAGAGGTGCCGGATATTCTGCCGCAGCCGCCGCACGCCCCGATCAGTCAGCCTCCCCGTGATGAAAAACGATTGGCTGATTAGCGTCGTGAAACCTCGGACGATAATATCGGTGACAAACGCGGTGAGAAATAGGTCCGAGTAAGCGTGGAATTTGCGGCATCCAGCATACACTACCTGTGGGTCGAACCACTCCGGCGGAGCACTAATCCGATCAAAGAACTCCCCCACTACCGGCGGTGCCGAGCGCAATGCCTCCGCATCCTCATCCATCCCAGCCCTGATGAATTCGGCCTGCTGATCCTGGTCGGCGGCAGCTATTGCATTGACTAAGGAGTCAGCTTCGGGATCGCCGATGAGCGTGTGCTCGATGTACTTATCAGCAATCTCAGGATTGGACGCGCGGGCCTTTTCGTATCCGGGCTCGTATGCAACAGGTATCCTCATGGGCTTATGAATCCTTATTTACTATTCCCATTGTCTGCTTGCCATAAGGCGTTTCATTTCGGCAATGCCATTCTAGACACCTTTCGTGCGTGCTAATTCACAGCGCGTTTCTTAACTCGGCCCGGGTAAGATATAGGCTTTCTGAGTTGCGGCGTTGAAGGAATTGGGGCAGCTAGCGACCAGCTCAAAGGCCACCGGCTTGGACGCCGCACCGGTCTCCGTCGCCGATGCCTTCGGACCCCTTCAGCATGTCATTGCGCACGTTTACATGTGGGGGGTAGGTTTAGCTGATATAAAAGGTGATGCCTGTCCTTTTCTGGCTTCAGGAGACGATAAGTCCCTACTCAAAAGAAGTCAACGACGAAATCTATTTCCATTTGACCAGTAGCGATTTCCCAACTAGCGGCCTCACCGAGGAATTCCGAGGAATTCCGCATTGCAATGTACGCCTACGACCACTCGATTCTCTTCGTCCCTCACGGCTGTTTTCCTCTGCTGTCAGGCCGAGGGCCGCGCCATGCTGCAGCGGGGCTCCGGCTCGATCATCAACGTCGTCTCAATCTCGTCCCACATCGTCAACCGCCCCCAACTGCATGGCCACTACAACGCGGCCAAGGCGGGTGCCTATCAGCTAACCTAAGAAACCAGCCCTAAAAATCGATCAACCACGCCAAATAGAGGCCCCCTAACCCGAATTCACGTTGTTTAATGTTTTCGCGGCGTGGGCAACGCGGCTCGCGTACTTAGCCCTCGTGGACAGAATCGTCCGTCTGGCTTGGGCTGCCGTGGCGAACAGGGCGACGAACGCCAACACCAATCTAAGTCGCTAGGCCGGGAGAGATTGGAACGATAATCGGTTGCGTCCGATAGATGGGACGCGAGGAAGGAAGATT
>VXZF01000205.1 GCA_009845645.1 Gemmatimonadota bacterium
ACGGCAAGCGGCTACAGATGTTCTTTCCCTGCGACGACGGCTGGCAGCCCTGCCGCCGCGCTGTGATCAAGAACATGGCGATGGGAGTACTCAAGTGGGAGCACTGCATTACCCATCGGATAGGGTGCACCGAGATGCCGGCGATGTTCGAGCGCATTAAGCGAGAGCGAGATGGGGATATCGTTGGAGTGGTCGTCGATTGGCGGGATTGAGGAGCCGCTTGCAATACTGACGCGACCTGCGACGATCAAACACGCCGTTTGTTCGCCATATCCACGGCGAGTGCATATATTCGCTACTTCCGATTTCACCCCGTTTTGAGGAGCCAAACCATGAGCCAACAATCGACCCGCATCGGCCTAATCGGCTACGGCCAGATCGGCCAAGTCGTCCACAAGATGATAGACGCTGACGCAGACAACGGCATGGAGGTCGTCTTCGTCCACGATCAAATGGCCGCTGCCGTCCAAAACCTCCCCGCCGACCTCTGCCTAGCGGATTTGAGCGACTTCGAATCGCGCCAGCCCGATCTCGTCGTCGAAATGGCCCACCCAGACGTCACCCGCCAGTGGGGACAGACGATCCTCGAAAAAACCAACTACATGTTCATCTCAGTGACCGCCCTCGCCGACCGAGCCGTCGAAACCACCATTGAGGAAACAACCCGCCGCGCTGGCACCCGTGCCTTCGTCCCGCACGGAGGCGTAGTCGGCATGGACGCGCTGTTGGAAAACCGCGACGTGTGGGAGTCAGTCGATGTGGTGATGAAGAAGCCCCCGCACAACGTCGATTGCGCGGCCGCCGGCCTCGACCCCGACGACATCAAAGAAGAAACAGTCCTCTACGACGGCCCGACGCGCGGCATCTGCCCGCTCTTCCCGCGCAACGTCAACACCCACGCGGCCATCGCGTACGCCGGCATCGGCTTCGACCGCACGCACTCGCTGTTGCTGGTAAGCCCGGAATGGACCGAAGCCATCGTCGAAATCCACGCCCAAGGCCCGGGCCTCGACCTCAAGGTTGCGCGCAGCGAGGGAATCACCGGCGTCACTGGGGCCTCGACGCCGGTCTCCATCTACAATACCGTGCAAATGATCGGCGCGACTGGCCCGGGCATCCATCTCCGATGAAGCCTTTTGCCCGCATCCCCGCGGCCATTCCCCGCTCGGGCATCCGCGAGATCATGGACTTGGCTTGGGCCGTCGAGAAGACAGGCGAGGTCATCCACCTCGAAGTCGGCCAACCCGATTTTGCCACCCCAAAGTCCATTGTCGAAGCCTCCTGCCGCTACATACGCGCCGGCCACACCAAGTACGTACCCAACGGCGGCGTCGATGCGTTGCGCGAGGCTGCGGCCCGCTACTTCGAGCACCGCACCGGCGTGCCGACCACCAGCGACAACATCCTCGTCACCCCCGGCGCGGTCATGAGCGTGGCGACCACTTTCCTCGCCCTGCTCGAGCCGGGCGACGAGGTCCTGTTGCCCGACCCAGGCTGGCCCAATTACGAAATGGCCGTCTCCATTGTCCACGGCCGACCCGTCTTTTACAATCTGCGGGCGGAAAATCACTTCCTGCCCGACCTCGACGAGATCGAGCGCCTAGTCAGCCCCCGCACCAAACTCCTCCTCCTCTGCACGCCCTCCAACCCCACCGGCCAAGTGTACGACGAGGCCCTGATGCGCCAGCTCATGGACTTGGCCCAGCGCCATGATTTGTGGGTGCTGTCCGACGAGATCTACGGCCAGATCGTCTTCGACCAACCTCACCAGAGCGCCCTGCCGCACGACGCCGACGGACGCGCCATCGTCGTCTCCGGCATGTCCAAAAGCTACGCCATGACCGGCTACCGAGTCGGCTTCACCCGCGCCAATCCCGAGTACATCGAAATAGCCACCAAGCTCCAAGAGCCGTTTATCTCGTGTGGCACAGGGTTCTCCCAACTCGCGTCAGCCGACGCGCTCGACGGCCCACAAGACGACGTAGCCGCCATGTGCCGCGCCTATGCACGCCGCCGCGACATCGCCCTCAATGTCCTGCGAGAATACGGCCTGTACCGCTACACTCCGGGTGGCGCAATCTATCTGATGATCGACATCTCCGCAGCCGGCATGGACTCCGGCGAATTCGCCGTCCGGCTGCTCAAAGAAAAGCGCGTGGCCGTGGCTCCGGGCAGCACCTTCGGCCAGATGTGCCGCGACCACGTGCGCATCTCCATCGCCGCCTCCGAAGAGCACATCCGCCGCGGCGTGACCACCATCTGCGAATTCGCGCAACAAGCCGGAAGCTAAGCGAAGGAACATCCGCTTTGGACAGCGAACTGTTGCAACGGGGATTCGTCCCCCAGCCGCTGACGCCTGCGCAATGCAGCGCGCTGGATACCAACGGCTTCATCATTTTGGAAGGGGTTATCGCGCCCGACTGGCTGGCCGAGTTGCGCCATGCTTTTGACGCGATCTTTGCCCGCGAGGGCGACGCAGCCGGTGCTGAGGTCTCCCAAGTGGAGGGCGTGCGCCGCCTCGCCGATTTGGTCAACAAGGGGACGGTCTTCGACGCCGTGTACCTACAGCCGACGCTATTGACCGCGGTCTTCCACGTCTTGCAGCGGCCGTTTAAGCTGCACTCGCTTAATGGGCACGATCCACTGCCCGGCAACGGTTTACAAATCCTACATGCGGATTGGGGGCAGCCCACCGCGCCCGGCGGGCCGTACCACGTCGTCAACTCCATGTGGATGCTCGACGATTTCACTGAAGCCAACGGCGCGACCCGCTGCGTCCCCGGTAGTCACCACAAACCCAGCAGGGTCACCGACTACATGGACGACCGCTTGGCCGATCACCCCGAGCAAGTGCAGTTAACGGGCCGCGCTGGCTCGGTCGCCGTGTTCAACGGCAGCCTCTGGCACAGCTCGTATCGCAACGACAGCAACACCCCTCGCCGCACCCTGCACTGCGCCTTTATCGCCCGCGAGCACTCGCAGCAGACCAACCAGCGCGAGTATTTGCAGCCCGCAACCGCCCAGCGACTCTCGCCGCTAGCGCGCTACATCCTCGACGTGGAGTGAACCTAGAGGTATTTCTCGTACCCTTGCTTTTCTTTTAAACGATCCACCGCGTCTTTCACCTGCTGAGCCGCCCCCTTTGCGCACACCAGCAGCGCGTCTTCGGTATCCACCACCACCAAGTCCTCCACCCCCAGTAGCAGCACGACCTTGTCGGCCTGCCCGTACACCGTCGAACGGGCCGCGTCCAACGCCACCACCTCGCCCGATAGCAAATTGCCCGCGTCATCCGTCGGCAATACGTCCGTCAGCGCCGCCCAAGAGCCGATGTCGCCCCAGTCGATATCCGCCTCCAGCGTGGCCACCTTGGGCGCGCGCTCTACCAAGGCGTGGTCAATGGAGATCGGCTTGAGCTTTGGATATTCGCGGGCGACGACCACTTCCTCTTCCGGCGTGCCAACAGCGGCTTGGATGCGCTGTAACCCAGCGTGCATTTCCGGTTCAAAGCGGGCGAAAAGCTCCAGCACGGTCGCCGCCTTCCAGACAAACATGTTACTGTTCCACAAATAATGGCCGCTCGCCACGTACTCAGCCGCCTGTTGTGCTCCAGGCTTTTCCGTGAACTCGGCGACTGCGTACACCGGCGTCCCGCTCACCTCTGCCAGCACGGAGCCACGACGGATGTAACCATAGCCAGTCTCAGCGCGCGTCGGCTTGACCCCAAGCGTGAACAAGTAGTCGGGTCGATCAATTAGGGCTTGGTCGGCGACCTGCAACAAGCGGCAGAACTCCTCGGACCGGCCTATGTAGTGATCCGATCCCAAGCTGGCGACTGTGCAGCCCGGATGGCGGGCCTCTAACAGCGCGCACTCCAAGCCAATGGCCGGTCCGGTATTGCGCAGCGCCGGCTCGACGATTAGCTGCTCGGGCGGCAGCGCCGACACCTGCTCGCTCACCAAGGATCGCAACGAGTGTCCGGTCGATACGTACACATCGGCTGGTGCAGCAATCGCGCCAATGCGGGCGACCGCGTCTTGCAGCATAGTCTGCTCGCCGGCCATGCAGTGGAATTGCTTGGGCTTGCGCGCTCGGCTATAGGGCCACAGTCGCGTGCCGACCCCTCCGGCGCGAATGACGAATTTCATGGATTGACACTCCCGTACAGGTAAATTCAGTGCCAAGCAATATAACCAATTGCCCGGCCCCGAGCAGGGCGCACTATTGACAGCTTAACCTGATGCTGTACTATGTACTTCTGTAGCAATTCCACGAGGAGCTTCGCATGGCCTATCCACAATTCGACCAAGTTCCCAATCACTACGCCGGCCCCACTATCCAGCGCGTCAAGGACTACCGTCTGAAAAACGGCAAACGTTCTCTGAACCCGACGCTCCTGCAAATCGGCCAGTTACAGGTCTTAATCCCCCGGCACTTTGGCTTTTGCTTCGGGGTCGAGCGGGCCATTCACATGGCCTTTTCAGCCCTCAAGGAAAACCCGGATCGCAACACGTACCTCGTCAGCGAGATCATCCACAACCCCTTGGTCAACAACGACCTCAAAAAGCAAGGCGTCCGCTTCATCTACGACCCCGAGGGGGACCGCCAAGTCTCCGAAGAGGAGATGAGCAGCGACGACATCGCGCTCATCCCGGCCTTTGGCACCACCATGGAGAACGAGGAATCGCTCCGTCAAAGCGGCATCGACATCGAGTCCGAGGAATACCGGGAGAATTACGATACCACCTGCCCCTTTGTGTCCAAGGTGTGGAAGCGCGGCGAGGAGCTAGGCCGTCAAGGCTATACCATCATCATCCACGGCAAGTACAACCACGCAGAGACCCAAGCGACTCATTCGCACACCGAGGAACACACCAAGACCCTAGTGGTGTTCGACGCCGCCGAAGCCGAGAAGGTAGCCGCGTATATCACCGGTGCACTACCGCTCGCCGACTTTGAGCGCGCCTTTGCCGGCAAAAGTTCAGCGGGTTTCGATCCACAAAAGGACCTAGAGCGAGTGGCCGTAGTCAACCAGACGACCATGCTCGCCGAGGAAACGCAGGAAGTAGCCGCCATCTTGCGCCGCGCCATGCGCCAGCGCTATGGCGCGGAAAACCTCGACTACCACTCCGCCGACACCAACGACACCTTGTGCTACGCCACCCACCAAAACCAGAACGCCACGCGCACGCTGCTGAACTCTGGCGCCGATCTGGCGCTGGTTGTCGGCGGCTACAACAGCTCGAACACCTCGCATTTAGTCGAGCTGTGCCTCCAATCCATGCCGAGCTTCCTCATCGCCAACAGCGACGAAATCCTATCGGACCAGCGCATCCGCCATTTCGATGTCCACGCGAAAAAAATAATCGAGAGCGAAGACTGGCTGCCGCGCCCCCTGCCCGTGCGGCTGATCATCACCTCGGGCGCGTCCTGCCCGGATATCCTCATGAACCAAGTGCTGGAGAAGATCGCCGGCTTATATGGGTACGACGCGCAAGAACTCGACGGTGCCAGCTTGCAACTCTTTGAGGACAGCCCGTGATACTCGGCTTCGTCAAAGGGCATGTAGTCTCCAGCGCCAAGGTAGATGCGCTCGAAGGCAAAAAACTCTTAATAGTCGAGATCCTCGCTGCTACGCCCGAAGGTTTGCAGCGCACGCAAAAGCACATCGTCTGCATCGACGGCGTGCAAGCGGGCGAGGGAGAACTCGTCGTCGTCGTGCAGGGCAGTTCGGCGCGGCAGGCACCGGGCATGGATCAGATGCCCGTAGATGCGTTGATCATCGGCATCGTGGATTCGCTACAGGCGTTTGGACGCCCCCTAGAAAAACAAGTAGCATGAGGGTCTGCCGCGTAATTGGCCACGTAGTCGCCAGCAGCAAACATCCCTTGCTCGCCGGGCAGAAGATCATGGTAGTGCGCCCCGAATACGAGGAGGGCGGTACCTTGCAGAT
>VXZF01000252.1:0-2872 GCA_009845645.1 Gemmatimonadota bacterium
CCCTTGCCGGTGGGATGGAGCCGGTCTATGGCGACGAGGATGCGCACTACGATATTCCGCAGCAGCTCTTCCACGAGGCGCGCGAGCAGTTTGAGCGGATATTTCTCCGCCGGGCTCTAGAGAGGGCCAACGGCAACGTAAGCCGGACCGCAGCGGCGATTAAATTGACTCGGAGAAATCTGCAGCGGAAGATCAAGCAATACGAGATAGATGTTCGTGGGTAAGGATGTGTGTACTCTATCTCCTACTTGATGTTGCGCACCGGCTCCTTGGGCAGGAGATGCTTCGCTTCGCTCAGCATGACAGGGGCTGATAGCCGCGGCTATTCCTCCTCTAAAGGGCCGAGCAATTCGTCTAGTTTGGCCTTGAGCTTCTGCTCGTCTCCGGGCCGATAGCCTTGGTGCTTGTACCACACCGTCCCGTCGGCCGCAATAATCAGGGTCGCTGGGACGCCCGCTAGATGGAACTGCTTGAGCACCTCGTTGGTCTTGTCGAGCAGAACCGGCAGTTTGAGCTTGTGGCGCTGCATAAAGGGCCGCACCTTGGGCAGGTTTCTCGGGCCATCGACATTGATTGTCAGCACTTGGACATCGCGCTCGGCGTATTTTTCGGCTAGGGCTTGGAGCTTGGGCAGGCTCTTGATACAGGGCTTGCACCAAGTCGCCCAGAAGTCGAAGACTACCGGCCCTTTTTTGAGCGCCTCCACCAGCGAAAAGGTCGATCCGTCGAGATTTTCCAGCACGAGTTGCGGTGCCTTTTCGGCGCGAGTTGAGCCGACGAGCAGCAAGCAGGTTGCCAATGCAAAAATTGGTTTCATTTTGGACCTCCGTTTTCCTCTATAAGGACCAAGCCATGCGCTCAGTTCCCGCAATTGTACTGCTGCTAGCCGCTCCCCTCCAAGCCGAGTGGAATCTTTCGACTTTGACCGAAGGCCAAGTCGGCAATCTGCCCGGCGCGCAACCCAGCGATCTGCGGACGATTTACCACCAGTTCAGTCTCGACTATGCTCTCGCCGATTTCCGGGTCGGGGTTCGCGGCGAGACTTTTGGCACTAGTGCTGACAGTCGCAACTACGGCCAGCTTCTCCAGCGCTCCGCTTCTTACCGCCGGAGTGGCTTTGAAGCCACGGTTGGCAATTTCTACACCATCGTCGGCAGCGGCTTGCTCCTCCACGCCTTTGAGTTGCCCGGCGTCATCACCGAGGTACGGGGCAGCCGTCGTCGCTACCAGATCGTGCGCGATCTCGACGGCTTTCAGGTGCGATACCGCGCCAAGCGGGCCGAGGTGCTGCTGTTGCGCGGTGCGCCGATCAACAGCAATCTGCCGCCCGGCTTGGAGGGGGTTGAGCGCCGCCCAGACGTGCTCCACGCTGGCTCGCTCCAGCTCAAGCCGCATCCGCATTTCGACGTTGGCGTTAGCGCCATCCGCTACCCAGCCGGCAGGCGGCAAGAAACGACCGCAGCCTTCAATGCCCGCTGGCGGTTCGCACCGCTGCTGGCCCGTCTTGGTCTCACTGGAGTGTATGCCGATCTCCAGGGCGAGTACGCCCAGCGCGATGTAGCGTTTGATCGCTTCTTTTCGCTCGACCGCGATTTGGGTCGTGCGCTATACTTGGCGACCACCTTGGCGTTTGGGCCGTGGGGCTTGAGCTTGGAATACAAAGACTACGAGGACTTCGCCCTTGAGCACATCAACAATCCTCCGCCCCTGATCCGCGAGCACTCGGCCTATCTCCTCAACCGCATCACCCACGACGTACTCGCCGATGACGAGCAGGGCTACCAAGCCGAACTGAGTTACGTCCTACCTAGCGGCCAGACCCTCACCGCCAATGCGACCCGCGCCACGCGCCGCAGCGACTCGGGCGCAGCCGACGACAACATCCTGCGCGAATTCTTTGTGCAGATGGATTCACCTTTGGGCCAAAGCGCCGATGTGCAGCTTTTTGCCGATTTCAACCACAATCGGATTCTCCTCGACGACAAAAGCCGCCTCTTGGGCACGCATTGGGAATGGTTTCCAGACGGGTTATATACCTTCGAGTTCGACGCCCAATTTCAAGACGTCGATCGGCGGTTCGGCGACCTAGCACTTCCCTACACCAACCACTACTATGCCTTAGCGATCCACCGCGCCCCCGGCCTCTCCGCCGCCGTGCAGATTCAGCGCACCTCCGACGAGTTGGAAACCGGGGCCGATCCCTCCGGCATCACTTGGTGGCGTGGCCTCAACATCGGTGCCGATATTGGCGAGGGCCACATCCTCAATGTTTTCGCCGGCCAGCGCCGCTCGGGGCTAGCCTGCACGGCCGGCATCTGCTATGAGGTGCTAGGGTTCAAGGGAGTCGAAGTCCGGCTACTCAACCGCTTCTTCTGATCCGCAGATGAGCGCAGATGAGCGCAGATGTTTCTTGGATGTACTCCTACCTAAGCAGCAGCAGCTTGCGGACTTCTGTGTATTCGACGGCTCGCAACTGGTAGAGATACACTCCGCTGGTCACCGCCCGCCCTGTTTGGTCGCGGCCGTCCCAACGCACGGAAAACGTCCCGGCCGCGCTAGGCCCTTGTGCGAGTACGGCCACTGGTTGGCCGAGCAGATTGTAGATTGTCAACTCGACTTGGCTCGGCTGTGGCAGGGCGAAGCGAATCACCGTATTGCTGTTGAACGGATTGGGCGCGTTCTGCGCTAGCGAAAAGGCTTGGGGGACAGACGCTTGATCAAACGTCTCCACCGCCGTCACCACCGCTTCCTCCGTTTCCTCTGTTTCCTCCGCTTCCGTATCTAAGAGGTCGAACAGGTTGCCGAAGTCGAGTGTTTCTTCTGTTTCTTCTGTTTCTTCTGTTTCTTCCGTTTCAAGTGATTCGACTGTTTC
>VXZF01000252.1:2972-5952 GCA_009845645.1 Gemmatimonadota bacterium
CTTCTGTTTCTTCTGTTTCTTCTGTTTCTTCCGTTTCAAGTGATTCGACTGTTTCCTCTGTTTCCTCCTCTAGGGGAGGCAGATCGGCCAGTGCCAGCACCACCTCGTCGCGGAGTTCGTCCATGGGTATCAGGGAAGTGGTCTTGAAGCGGATGGAGCCCTCGTGGTCGATAATGGTAAAGGTCTGATAGGTTTGTCCATAATCGGTCGCCATCTGGCCGGCTTCCAGCAAGAGGGGCATGGTCACGCCCTTGCCCAAGCGCCAGCGGGTCCGCACTTGTTCCGCCGTGCCGTCCCACGTATCGGCCCCCAAGGCGACAAAGCGCTCGTCGGCAAATTCCTGCCAGAGTTCTTCAAAGCTCTCGGCACGCGAGAGACAGACCGGTCAGCTATGGCCCAGAAAGAAAATCAGCACGACTTGGCCCTCGAAGTCGCTCAGAGCTGCTTGACCGCCATCGACCCTGTCTAAGAGAAAATCGGGGGCCGGATCGCCTACTCGTGGCACTTGGGCGTCTAGGGTTGAGGTTCCTAACACCGCTAAAGCTGCCAAACTGACTAAAGATTTTCTCATAGTAAACCTCCTTAGGTTTGCCGCACGAACTTCTGAATGCGGTGGTCAGTTTGCACTTCCCCCACGTACAGGTCGCCGCGGGAATCCATCCAGATGCCGTGGGGGCAGCCGAGAAATTCCCCCGGCGCGTCAATGCGCTCGCCCGATCCCCACTGCGCGAGCCATTCGCCGTCGAGGTTAAGAATGCTCACCCGCTGGTCGAGTTCCGCGACATAGACCGTATCTCCGTCGAGAAAAATCGTATCGGGATGGTCGAAGCCGCCCCATTCTTCTAAGTAGTTGCCGTCGAGGTCGAAGAATTGGATGCGGTTGTTGGCGCGGTCGGCCACCATCAGTCGTCCGCGCTGGTCCACGCGCACGCAGTGGGGCAGATCGAACTCTCCCGGGCCGGTGCCGGAACGGCCCCACGTCTTGATGAATTCGCCGTTGGGTGAATACTTGTGGATGCAGGTGTTGCCGTAGCCGTCGGATACGTAGATATAGCCGTCGGCGTCGAGCGCCAAATCGGTGGGTAGCCGGAAGGGCTGGCCCTCTGCGCCCTCTTGGTCTGGCGTCCCCAAGGTCATCAGTAGCTCGCCGTCGCGGGTGAATTGACGCACGCAGTGGGTTTCGCGCTCGACGCACCAGATTTGGTCGCGCTCGTCGATAAAGATGCCGTGGGCGTCTTTCAGCACCTCTTCGCCCCACGAGGCGACGAAGCGTCCCTCGCTATCGAAGACGACCATGGGACGCTCGCTGCGGCTGTACACATAGACCCGATCTGCGGAGTCGCAGGCCACGGCCGGAACCCAGCCAAAGCGCCAGCCCTCCGGCAACTCGAACCAATCCTGCTGCACTTCATAGGTGAATGCTCCGCTGCCTACTAAGGTCATGGGATTCTCCTCTTTGCGATAGTATACGTACTTTTGCGTCGATAATTCACATTCCCCGCAACTTTTCTAATTCCTCGGCGGGCAAAAGCTGCGCTCCGGCCGCGGCGTTGGCGCGAGCTTGGGCCGCCGACTTAGCACCGGGGATGGCCACTGGCGCGGCTGGATGGGAAATGATGTACTGAAGGGCTTTTTCCACCATGGTTTCTCCGGGCGCGGCAATTTCGGCGAGGCGCTCGACTTGCGCCAGCTTGGCTTCGAATGCGGCGCGCTGTGGCTCGCCGGTGTTAAAGGACTGCCGAATTTCGTCGGTAAAAACCGACTCCTTGGTGTAGCGGCCAGACAAAAGCCCCTTGGCCAGCGGCCCCCGCACCAGCACGGCAATGCCGTGCTCTTGGCAGTAGGGCAAAAACTCGGCTTCGGCCTGGAGGTTGACTAGGGAATAGTCTATCTCCACCACTGAGCAGTCGCCTCGGGCGTTGAAGCGCTGGAGCACTTCTAAGCTATCGGTCGAAATGCCAAAGGCCCGCAGTCGTCCTTCCTCGACGAGCGTGGCAAAGGCATCCAGGTAGATTGACGGATCCTCGATGTTGCCTTCGTGGCACAGTAGCACGTCGTGCCAGTCGCTGCGCAGCCGGTGCAGGGAGGCGTGGGCGCACAGGCGGATCATATCGACCGTGGTCTTGGGCACGCCCTGTCCGGTGCGCGCTCCCCAATTGCCGATTTTGCTGACGACAAAAACTTGGTGCCGGATGCCGGCCAAGGCGCGTCCCAACCGCTCCTCCGACAGCCCGTTGGGGGTGCCGTAGGACTCGGCCGCGTCGAAGAGATTGACGCCGCAGTCAAAGGCCGTGCGCACGGTGTCCCAAGCGGTGGCCTCGTCGATGGGACCCCATTGGTTGCCGATGTTCCAGGTTCCCAAACCGATGGCCGAGACCTGCCAGCCCGTCCGGCCAAATGCTCTGTACAACATGTATGGTCTCCTTTCTGCGTTTCAAGGTAAGCGACCGCCTGTGTCGGTCAAGCGGTGCGCGTTGCCGGGGAGCGCGGAGGTGCCTACCTTAAAGTCATTTGGAGGATGCTATGGAATACTTTGGCAAAGGGCTGTACCTGATTTTCTTTGCGCTAGTTTTCTGGTTCGTCCACCGGGCACACGGTCGCGGTCTCGGCCGCCTCGTCGAGGACAACCACCGGTCACATGAGCGGGTCCACCACACCTTAGAGGAGCACCCGAAGGGCGGCACATGGCGGCAATACAAGCAGTGGATGGAGGACGCAAAATGAGTTTGGAAACTACCACCTTGGGCGCGGGTTGCTTCTGGTGCGTCGAAGCCGTGTACCAAGATTTGCGGGGCGTTGCCAGCGCGGTCTCCGGCTATATGGGCGGCGCGTTGGAGCATCCCACGTACGAGGCCGTTTGCAGCGGCCAGACCGGCCACGCTGAGGTCGTACAACTGCAATTTGATCCCGAGATCATTAGCTTTGACGACGTGCTCTACATCTTCTGGCGCACGCACGACCCCACCACGCTCAACCGCCA
>VXZF01000420.1 GCA_009845645.1 Gemmatimonadota bacterium
GCGATGTGCAGACGAATCGCCGTCGCCGGTCCTAGCTCATACGCGCTGTGCATGCCGATTCCCATACCCAGAAAGCGCGCCGCGTCGTAATAGCGCTTGAGCGCCAGCGGTCCTGCGTAGGCGTCGGGAGCGGAAATGTCGGCTGGCTGCCAGCGGCGTAGCGCGTCCAGATCCAGTGCCGCGTCTAGGGCATCATCGCCGTAGCGACCCTTGGTGCTGGGATGTGGGATCAGCGGCGGCAGCCAAGCGTGCGACGAGATTGGTATGGTGCTCAATAGCCGCAGGCGATGGCCGGCGCGGAAGATGTGAGCAAAACGCCCGCCCACTGGTTCCTCAATCCATTCCGGATGGTAGTCCTCGACTTCGCGCATAAAGCGCAGCGCCTGCGCCTCGCCCCAAGAAGCGTGTGGATCGACGCGAATGTCCACGTCCGCACCCACGGCTGCGCGAATGTTGCGCACCAATTCCACATAGTGCTGCGGCTCAAAATCGCACATCGAGAGCTTGATGTTTTGGAAGCCGTGGGTGCGGATAATCTCCTGTACGTAGGATGGATAACTCTCAAAGGTGACGGCGTTTTTGCCGTTGAGGTCGGGGAAGCTATACCAGGTGTAGGCCGACATTGGCACGCGCTCTGCCAAGGGGGTTTCCAGCGCGAAGAGTTCGTGCAAGTACTGGCCCAACGGTCGGTCGGCGATTTTGCCGCTCAGGTCCCAATAGGCCAAGCCCATATCGGCGCGGATGCTTGGGTCAAAAGGATTTTTGCCTAGGACTTTGCCCTTTAATTCTTCGGCGTCTGCGTTGGCTCCCTCGGCAATGCCGATCAAGCCTTTATCGGTCTCGAACTCGGCAAAGGTAAAACTCTCGGCCGAGCCGTCCCAGCGTTTGGTCCCAACCCAGGGCATTAGCACCCGGAAGACGCGCACGTCGCGGATGGTATGCCCGGCTGCAAAGCCCTCGGCTTGGATGAGCTGTTCGACGGCCTTGGCTTGGGCGACGGTCTCGCGGTCGAATTCGGCTAGCTCTGCTATGGGGTCCACGTTGATTTCCTCCGGTCTAATGGTCGTCGGCTAGTACTAATCCTGCTTTTCTAGACGTCAAAGAAGGCGGACGATCTGAATCTACTAAGACATACTTTTTCCCTGCAACCGCTATAGGAGACGCCCTTGCTCTGCTCCGATTCGATAGGGTATATTCCACGTATCTAACCAATGATTTCCTTTCCAAGGATCGCATTACATGGGAACGTTCAACGTACAGATTAGCATCGGCGACCAACAGCGGGCACAATGGATCGACTTGGATGCGCTAGTGGATACAGGGGCGTCTATAACCTCAGTTCCGGCGTCCGTTCTGCGCCAACTGGGGGTGACGCCCTTGATGCAACAGCGTTTTCAGTTTGGCCAAGGTGAGGTTCGGCTTATGGACGTTGGCCAGACGTGGCTGCGAGTTGAAGGGCGAGAGGTGGTTACGCTCGTTTTATTCAATGCGGAGGAGACCGTGCCGTTGCTAGGTGCTCTGGCCCTTGAAGGCGTATTCATGGGCGTCAATCCAGTAGCCAAAAGACTTGAGCCGGTAGAAGGATTTATGGTATAGGGCCAACGGCATGATCGATTCCATCGACCTCTTTGAGAGTGGCACCCAAGGCTACCATACCTTTCGCATCCCAGCCCTGATTACCACGCTCACCGGTACGGTACTCGCCTTTTGCGAGGGCCGCAAAAACGCGCGCGGGGACACCGGTGACATTGACATGCTGCTGCGGCGCAGCGACGACGGTGGGCAGACGTTTGCTCCCTTTGAGTTAGTGTGGGACGATGGCCCGAACACCTGTGGCAATCCCTGTCCGGTGATGGATGCCCGCACAGGGGCGATTTCTCTGCTGATGACGCACAACCTCGGCCATGACCACGAGTCCGAGATCATCGACCAAACGAGCGAGGGCACCCGTACGGTGTGGCTGACGCGCAGCGAAGACGACGGACGCACTTGGTCGCCGCCGGTGGAGATCACTTCTGTAGCAAAGCGACCTAACTGGACCTGGTACGCCACCGGCCCAGGCGCTGGTATCCAGCTAGCCACTGGCCGGCTCGTCATCCCCTGCGACCACATCGAAGCGGGCACCAAGAAATACTATTCGCATGTCTTGCTCAGCGACGATGGCGGCCAGAGTTGGCGGCTCGGCGGCTCGACCCCGCAAGACCAAGTCAACGAGTGCGAAGTAGTAGAGCTGCAGGACGGTCGTTTGCTGCTCAACATGCGCAACTACGACCCAAGCATCCGCGCCCGCGCCTTTTCGTTTAGCGACGACGGCGGTCAGAGTTGGTCGTCCATAGCGCGCGACCCCGTCCTCGTCGAGCCGATCTGCCAAGCGAGTATCCGCCGGGTTGGCACTAGCGTACTTTTTTCCAACCCCGCCAGCACCGAGGGCCGCCAGAACATGACTGTGCGGCTCAGCGACGACGATGGCCAAACGTGGGCCAGCGCCCGCGTTCTACACCCTGGCCCGGCCGCATATTCCTGTCTGGCCGTTCTGCCCGATGGCCGCGCCGCTTGTCTCTATGAATGCGGTGCCGAGCATCCCTACGAGCGCTTGACTTTGGCCCGCTTCTCGCTGGATTGGGTGCGCGACGCGCCCTGAGGAGTTTTTATGAAAATCACCGACATCCGCACCCTCTGCCTCTCTCGTCCCCACGAACCCGAGCGCCAGTGGTTCAGTGCCTCCTTCTACGTGGAAAAAGCCGACTGTCCCATCGTCATTATCGACACGGACGCTGGCTTGCAGGGCATTGCTGAGCCTTCTACCTATGGCGATCCACCGGTCATTCGCCAGCGGCTCGACGCGCTCAAGCCCAGTCTCATTGGCCGCGACCCGCTCGACCCGGATCTTGTGTCCAGACCCACTGGCGACCGCTCGATGTACATTGCCTACGCTGGTCTCGAACTGGCGCTGTGGGATCTGCGCGCCAAGGCGCAAAACAAAACCGTCGCCGAACTCATCGTCCCCCTCATCACGCCCGATACGCCTGATCGCAAACCGCGCACCCTCTTCCGCCTCTACGCTTCGGGCGGCGTCCAGTACGACTGGGACGACCGCCCAACATCCGTCGTCGATGAAGCGCGCGCCCTCGCCGACCGGGGCTTTACCGCCTATAAGATGCGGCTGGGCACTGAGTGGTCGTGGTCGGGCGTCACGGTTGCGCAGATGATCGACCTGTTGCAGGAGGTGACCGACGCGGTGGGCGAGCGCATGGAGCTGATGCTGGAGGGTAATTGCCGCCTCGACGAGGCACAAGCCCGCGAGATTGGCCACTTTCTCGACGAAGCGGGCTGGACGTGGTTTGAAGAACCGCTGCCCAAAGAGCAGATTGACGGCTACACCCGCCTCAACGCCGAATTGCATCTGCCCATTACCGGCGGCGAATCCAACTCGACCCTCGCCGAGTTTGAGCCGTTCTTCGCGCAGAAAGCGTACGCCAAGGGCCAGCTCGATGTCGGCGTCTGTAGCCTCGGCGAGGCCATCCGCATCTACCACTGCGCCAAAGAGTATGGCGTCGAGCTTTTCACTCAGAACTGGCACAACGGCCTGTTGACCATATCTAACGCACACTTCCTCGCCGCTCTTCCCGAGGAACACGTGCTGGAAATGTTCATCGGCCAAGGGCCGTTGCAATGGGACATCCTCAAAGACCCGCCCGCGACCGAAGGTTATCTCGCGCTGCCCGACGCGCCCGGCTGGGGTGTGGAGCTAGCTGACGACCTTGAAACGCGCTTTCCCTATATTCCTGGGCCTTGGGGCCGTGCGGTGGAGCGTTGAGGGCGCATTCAAAACCCACATCGGGTGTTTTTCGATGGTAGGGTAGCCCTAGTATTTGACAACTGCCCTTGGCCTCCTATAAAATAGTCCGCCCTCATTTACTTTTGGAGCCAACATGATTAAAGATCCTCCGCTACTAACGGTCCGCCGCAACTTTCCGCGGCCCTCGGAAGCTGTCCTGCGCGCTCTGCGCAATGTTCCCACTGGCTTTATCGTCGATTGCATGAATGGCCGTGGCGCACTCGACTATCTCATCAAGCCGCTCGATCCCGACAACTGCAAGTTCGTCGCGCCTGTTGTCACCTGTCATCCGGGGCCGGGCGACAACCTCGCCGTCTTTGCCGCGCTTGAGGTTGCGCAGCGGGGAGACGCGATCTTCATTGCTACGGATACGTTCACCAAGACTGCGGTTGCCGGCGACAACATGATGGCCATGGGCCGCAACCGCGGCGTGGTCGGTTTGGTCACCGACGGCCTGATGCGCGACATAGATGGGATAGTGCCCGTTGGTTTGCCCGCCTTTTGCCGGGGCATTACGCCCAACTCCTGTACCCGCAATGGCCCAGGCACGGCTGGGATGCCGGTGGTCATGGGCGGGATCTGCGTGGATGCTGGTGAGATCGCGGTTGCCGACCAAGACGGGGTGGTGGTCATTCCCCACGACCAGTTCGATCACGTCTGCGCAACCCTACCCCAAGTGCGCGAGGCCGAGGAAAACCTCTCTCGCCAGATCCGCTTAGGTTTGGACAATATGGAGGGGATACGCGAGCTACTTGACTCGGACCGCACGGAGCACGTCGACTAATTTTCGACGATCACCAAGCTCGGCTGGTCAAGTGCTACCTCTGGAAGCTGGTCGGCCTGCATCTCTTCTACGGTCCCGTCGGCTAGGCGATAGAGTCGCGCCAAGTCCGTTCCCTCCCAGACAGGTGGGACCGCAGCTCCCGCAACCGCTGGTAACAGCAGGGCCAACGTGCGGGTCGGCCCCTGAATCAGCCGCGCTGTCGTGCCGTCGCCTTCCACGCTAGTAGCCTCAGCAAAAGGCACGCGGAAGCGCTGCAGCAGCGCGTTGAGGCAGCGCAAGACGCCAAAGACGGGCCGGGGGTTGCACAGGGGATCCAAAAGTCCCTGCCCGACGTCCATGGTGCGATCCAGATCGATAAAAGGCTCGACAAAGAGCCGCGCCCTCGGCAGCAGCGCCGCTGCAAAAAGCGCCTCCGCGGCCTGGACTGCATCGTCTTGGTCGCTTCGCCCCGGCAACTCAAAGAGCAAATCCAGCCGTCCCATCGTGGTCAGGGCACTTACCTCGCGCCAAGCCAAGGCATCTTCCCAAGGGGCCGTTGCATCCAGTCGGCACAGAGCCGCTTCTATCCACGTATCCGCGTTTTGCAACTGACGGTCGAGTTGGGCCACTTCGTCGGGCCGGTAGCCGATCCGGGTGCGGGGGTGCTGTTTGCCGGTTATCTGCTGGCCGGGGATTACTGGAGCCAGAGATAGCCGCAGATTGCGGTGGTAGCTCTTGAACAGATACAGACACGACGACGAGGGCCAAGGCTCGCCCGGCGTCTGGATCTCCCAAGTATCCACTTGGTCGCGGTGACTTTCCAAGATGGACTCGTACGGGGTGGCCTCGTCGTCGAGAATGGTCGCCTGCACTTGGACGCCTTGGCTGCGCAAAAAGCGGAGGCGGTCGCCGGACTGGTCCAAGTCGGTCCAGGGACAGCGCAGGGCCTGAGCGCCTAGCTCCAGACAGGAGAGCAGGGGATAGTCATTGCGCACCGGCTGACGTACTACCGAGGGAAAGGTTATGGGGACTTCTGTTTCCCAGCCCAGTGGGTGGGTCGCGGTCAGTCCCAATGGGGCCCCGCCTAGGTCGGCGGTCGCTGGAGTGAGCAGCCGCTGCGGAGCCGATTCCCAATCCTGTGTCCCGGCGGTGCGGATCAGGTGGATGTCGAGTCGGTTGTGGCGCAGGCGACACAGGAAGAACCCCAATTTGGGTTGGTCGTTGCGGCCCTGCTCGGGCGGGGGTGCGCTGCTGAACAAGTGGCTAAGACCGGGCCGCGCAAAAGAAGTGGAAGGGACGGTGCGATAGTACAAGGTGCCCGCTAGCT
>VXZF01000332.1 GCA_009845645.1 Gemmatimonadota bacterium
GCTGGCGACGGTCTCCGCGCCGCAGCCTGCAAATAGCTCTCAGCCGCAGCATCGCAGCGGCCCGCGCTAAGGTGGTCTTCGCCCTCAGCAAAGTGCGCCCACGCCGCAGCCGCCTCTTTACCCTCTTCCGCAAAATCGACCCGCACCGCCTTCAGTACCACCAACCCATGCGGGCTCTCGTAGAGGACGAGCGGCGCATCTGTGGATTCGCAGGACGCAAACAGCGCAAGTAGCAGCAGAACTCGGTAGATAACTGTAGCAGTAGTTCGTCGGGAATCCCGATTTGATGAAGACACGGCTAGCCGCGTCTTCCTACTCGGCCTCGTCTTGCAGACTCAATACCGGCCGGCTGTCGAAATGCACCACCCCAAAGCGCTCGGGCACGTGGAATTGCGGCTTGGTCGTCAAGGTATTGGACCAAGTGATGTACTGCAGATTGACCGCGCCGCCCGTGCGGTACAGGTTGAG
Organism: Gemmatimonadota bacterium; assembly: GCA_009845645.1. Lineage (GTDB taxonomy): Bacteria > Latescibacterota > UBA2968 > UBA8231 > UBA8231. The sequence goes on from VXZF01000332.1 coordinate 469, forward strand.
ACGCCACATATCACCAGCGGTCGGAGGCAGGTTGGGAGCGTATGGAGCGAAAACGGCAAAGGGAAGGGCAATTTCAGCGGTCCAGAGAGTGTCCTGATCCGTCTCTTGATTGAGTGCGCCTTGGATGTCGATGGCCACCTGCACGCCCTCGCCGTTCCATGCGGACGAACGATCGGCGTGCGGCGAGCGGTCCAGAATCGTGCCCAAGGCGTTGAATTCAAAGTTGAAATAGCTGGTGACTTGGCTGGTGTCTGGAGCGATGAACACCTCGACGCAATCGTCGCGCGACACCGGGCTATCGCGCTCAGTCAAGGTAGCCGAAATGTGCGGGTCGTGCGCGGTGAAGGCGACGTACAGATGCACATCGTCCCACAGCAAGCGGGCCTCGGTGCGATCCTTGGCTCCTTCAGTCCACCAAGGAAAGACGAACTGATCGATGACTTGGGCGGCCTCCCAGGAAGGCTCGTCGAGGTGGCCGTCCACGGCAATAGGCCCGGCGGCGCGGAGGATGGTGTGGTGCGGCAGGGCATCCTCGGCGGAAGCGTCGGAAGCGGTCAGGACTAGACAGAGAGTGGAGACGAGATAGCGCATGGGAGTTTCCTGGCGGTCGCTTCAGAAGCTGCTCAGATTTCCTTCTCCTCTTCGGTGGCCAAAACGACCTTGTCGACGTCGAGCCGCTTGGCAATCTCCATGACCTCGAGCACAAGACCGTGCCGGGTCTTCTTGTCCGTGCGAATAATCAACGTCAAACTGCGGGTCGTCTCTTTCTCTCGGGCGAGCAACGCTGGAAGTTTTGCCATGCTCACTAGCTGGCGGTTGAGTTCCATGGCACCCGACCTGTCGATCGAGGCCACCAATTTCTTCTCTTCGACGATGGTAGCCTGATGGGCCTGGGGCAACTCCACCTGCAAACTGTAGGGCTGCTTGAAAACCGTGGTGACCATGAAGAAAATGAGCAACAGAAAAACGCAGTCGATCAGCGGCGTCAGATTAAGATTTTCGTCCTCTAGGTCTTCCAATATGGAGGTCCGCTGCATTATCACTAGGGGGCCTCCTCTTTGGCGAAAGCTATACCCGCGACATCGGCCGCTTTAGCCGCATCTACCACCAAGACCACGTACTCCTGAGCAACATCGACGTGCCCCTGGATGATGATATTATCGTTGTTGGCCTCTTTCATGGCCCGCTTGATCCGTTCGACTAGAGCCTCTGGCACCACATCCTCGCCGCTGATCTGGATGCGGCCCTGGGCGTCAATGAGGATATTGATGTCTTTCTTCTCCTGCTGTTCCGTCGCCTCGCTCTGGGCCGGAAGGTCCACGTCTAGTCCCTTGGAGTGGATGAAGACGGTGGTGACCATGAAGAAAATGAGCAGTAGAAAAACGCAATCGATCAGCGGCGTCAGATCTGGACCTTCGTCTCTAGTCAGGCTCTCTCGTTTGCGGCTAAGCACCAACGCCATCAGCCGGCCGCCTCCCCGTCCAATTGATCTTGGCCGACCATCAGCAAGGTGTTGACAAAAGCCAGCCCATAGACTTCAAGACGGCTGCGGTGGTGTTCGGCGCGCCGAGCCAGCGAGCGATAGGCCACGATGGTGGGAATGGCGATCGCCAGCCCCGTGGCCGTGGTAACTAGGGCCTGCGAAATGCCGCTGGCCACCACCTTGGGATCACCCGTGCCAGCCACGGCAATAGCGTTGAAGGAGGTGATCATGCCGAGGATGGTGCCAAACAGGCCCAGCAACGGCGAGATATTGCCGATGGTATTGAGCACCACTAGGTAGCGACTTAGATAGACCTTGCCGGCTTCGTCCGTCTCCAGCACGAGCTCGTCCTTGAGATCGGAAAGTTCCTTTTGCTCGAGCAGAAAGCGGGAGAGGTCTCCGGCACCGGCCTGTCCGGCCAAGCGGGCTAGGCGCTCGTTGGTCGGACGGAATTCGCGGCGTTCGAGCATGAGGGTGTCAAAGCGCTTGAGCAAGGAGGCAAAAATAAAACACAGAGGGCCTTTGTGGTCGGAGCAGTACTGGGCGGCCGCTTCTTGCCCTCGATCCGCTAAGGTTCTTTCGGCCTCTTCGAGAGTCTGTTGGGCGGCCTGCTCGTCGGGAATGCGACTGAGCACCCAGGCCCTTTCTAAGATGAATGCCAGTGAGAGGACGGCGCACAATCCCAAGGGAATCATCAGGATGCCGCCAGCTAACAGAGTTTCCATAACGCATGCCTCCCGCAATAAGTTTGTGCGGCCCGTTGAACTCTAATAGGACGCGCAGGGCCGTAATATACTTTACCGCTAGCAACATGCCAAAGAACATCTGCCCCGTTTCTCTACTGCTAGCGTAAAAAGCCCGCTTTCAAACCGCATAGAGAAATACTTGCAACCGCATTTGCCTTTTCTTACAGTTTGGACTAATCCGCAGGATCTGGTGTGCTAGCGTGCTCTTTCTCGTTGATAGGTACTATGACACCTCTGCTCATCGTAGGCACTTTGCTGGGGCTAGTAGTAGGCTCGTACTTCGTACCGACCCCGGACGAAATACAAGCTTCTTTCAAGCAGGCGCAGAAATTTTACGCTGCCGAGGACTACGAGCAAGCCATCGCGACCTACGAGCGCATCAATGCCATTGAAAGCCCGCTGCTCTACACGGCGGAGATTGAGGTCGCGGTCGGCGAGGTTACGGCCCCAATCAAAGAAATCGCCCTCTACCAGACGGGTAATAGCTATTTCAAGCGCGCCCAAGAATCCCAGCGCCGCGCCGCCTGGGAACGCAACTCCGAACGCCAGCGCCAACTCGCCGAACAGACAGCGACCGACTTTGCAGAAGCGGCCGCCTATTTCCGCAAGACCGAAGCCCAAACTACCTCCTCGCAGATGCGGGAATTGGCTCGCAACCGGCTGGTCAACTGCCTTTATGAAAGCGGCGATTACCAGCGCACCATAGAAGAAGGCCGAGCCCTTCTGCAGAAATATCCCGACAGCCAATACCTCGACAACGCCCTCTACAATATCGGCTGGGCCCATTTTGAATTGGGCCAGTACGGGGAAAGCATCACCACCTTTGAGGAATTGGTGCAGCACGCTCCCAAAGGGTATCGCGCGGACCGGGCGCTTTTTCAAATCGGCGAAGCCTACTTTCTGCAGCAGCACTACGATCAGGCCACTTCCTGGTATCAGGAGGTAGTAACCCGCCAAGACATCGAGCACCTCAGCGAGCGCGACCTGCTGAAGATGCGGCGCGAGAAAATAGCCGGCCTAGTGGACGAAACCGCGCTAGAACTGGCGGCCAAAGCCCAGATCAAAGTAGGCGATTGTCGCGCCCAAAGCGGGGATTTTGTCGCTGCCGCTGCCGCCTATAGCAAGGTTATAACCGCCTTCGCCCAGGAACAAAAACTGGTGGCCGAGGCCTATATCCGCCTAGCTGATATGTACACCCAAGGCGGCGATGACCAAGCAGCAGTGCGCACCTACCGCGAGGCCATCGACGGTAGCCGCAACCGCATTTTTCAGGCCAGCATGCAATCCCTGCTGGCCGAACACTACTACGGCATTGGCAACTATCAGCACGCCATCGCCGAATACCAACTCTATCTAGATGCGTACGGAGATGTAGCCAAAGCCGCTGGTCTGGCACCGCCTTGGGCCCTTTACAAGATTGGGCGGGCCCAGTACGAGCGGGCCGAGGTCCAGCGCGAAGCCGCGGACGACGACGAGGCTCGCTTGACCTACGCACAGGCGATTGCCGCTTACGAACGCATTGCCACCGACTACCCCAGCAGCGAACTAGTCATAGCGGCTACCCCGTTTAATATCGCCCTGTGCAACCAGATGCTCGGCACCCTGGGCAGTGCCGAGCACACGGCCCAGGCACTGGAGCTCTACCAAGAGATCGTCGCCGCCGACCAAGACCCAGACTACGTGCGCAGCGCTCTTTTCCAACTGGGCCGCATCCACTACCAGCAAGAAAACTTCAAGCAGGCAATCGCCGCTTACGAATCCATTCTGCAAAAATACCCCGAGGCCCCGCAGCGCCACGGGGCCCGTTTCGAACTAGCTCTGTGCTACCGAGATTTGGGCCAGCCCGGTAAGGCAGTAGAGCTATTCCGACAGCTTGACCGCACTTCAAATTTGTTCCCCAAGGCCATGCTCGAAGCGAGCAACCTGCTGGCTGCAGCGGACGATTTCTCGGGGGCCTTAGAGGCGCTGGAGGCGGGATTGGAGGCCAGTACAGATAAAAACGAACAGTCCCGTCTCCACTACATGAAAGGACGCACTCTGATCGAAACAGAGACATTTGCCGCCGCAGTGGAGGCATTGGGACGCACCATCGAACTAGCCGACGACGAGGAGGTGCGCCTAGGTGCCCTCTACGGCCGCGGTGTAAGCCTGCTCAAATTAAAACGCTACGAGGAGGCGACAGCCGACCTGAAGATGCTGCTGCACAGCGACAACGAGGAGTTGGCAAGGGCGGCTCAGCGCATGCTTGGTCTAGCTCATCTCGAATTAGGTCATCAGGAAGAAGCCATCGAGGACTACCAAGCCTTAGTAGCGGCAGCAACCGATTCCGTCGAACGCGCCGAACACCTAGTGGTGCTGGCCGAACTTCACTACAACCTAGAAGAATTCGATCAAGTCGAGGCCCTATGCCAGCGGATTCTTTCCTTGGACTTGCCCGCTGTGCGCGGTGAGCAACCCTATTCCCTCCAAGAGAAAGCCTACTTCCTAATGGGCGACGCCCACGGCTCACGGGGCGACGCCCAAGCGCTAATCAACACCTACCAAAAGGCCCTGTCCCACTACCCAGATTCCTATTATTCGGCCGATATGCGCTTTGCTGTGGGACAAACCCTATTCGAGCGGGAAGATCTCGCGGGAACCGTGCAAGTACTCGAAACCTATCTGCAGAAAACGCCTAATCATCGCAACCGCCCCTATGCCCTCTACTATCTGGGATACGCCCATTTCAACCTGACTCAGTTCGAGCAGGCCGCTGCCGCCTTTGCCGATCTAGCCAGCACCTATCCCCAAAGCGAACTGGCACCCGACGCCCTGTTCAGGGCCGGAGAGGCCCATTACAACTTGGGACAATTCGAGACGGCGCAAGAGCACTACCAGCAATTACTCGAAATGCATCCGCGATCGGACCTGGCCGACGATGCCCTCTACAATCTGGCCTGGTCCCATCTCAATATGGAACGGGCGTCCCAAGCCATCGCCGCCTTCCAAAGCGTGGTTTCCGATTACCCAGGCAGCGCTCTGGCGGCCAATGCCCAGTTCACCATCGGTGACTTTTACTACAACGAGAAGGAATACGACAACGCCCTGCAGGCCTATCAAGAAGTCATCCGCCGCTTTCCCAGCAGTCTGGTAGCGCAAAAGGTTCCCGAATTAATAGATGACCTGCGCGAAGTAGTGGCCTATCTGCGCTACGCCGAAGTCGAGGAGATCTTTGCCCAAGCCCTTGAA
>VXZF01000624.1:0-2314 GCA_009845645.1 Gemmatimonadota bacterium
GGTCTATGTCCACGACGACCTGTTCCCCGCTGACACCGAAGACGAACATTGGCTCCACGAGGTCGGCAATAGAAAATGGGTCGTTCTCACTAAGGATCTCAGGATCAGATATCGAACATCTGAGCGCCTAGCCGTCAAAACGGCCAACATAGCCATGTTTACACTTACTGCCCGGGATTGTCAGGGCAGCGAAATGGCCGATATATTCGTCAAGGCGCTTCCCCGGATAGCTCGTTTCCTCAAAAAGAATCGACCTCTGTTCATAGCGAAGGTGACTAGAAGGGGCGAGGTCTCGATGCTGATTGATCTCCATTAAGCCCAAAGTTAATACTCTCTAGGGCACTGTACTCTTGGGGATCACTCCTTGGATGACCTGCGTCCCGGTAGTGGTCGCGTTTGAAATATAAGGCTTGTTTTTGGGCACCCACTAACGTTCCTTTCCGTACCACTTGAGACGCCATTGCCGAGTATCATCGATGTTTCCGAAAAGTTTTTCCTCTACTTGGAAAATTACATATCCATGCGTCTTCACATCATCTGCCAATGACGCAGCTTCTTTTATCGCCTCGCTCAGGGTTTCTGCTTCCACGATAACTTCAAACGATGATTGCTCTTGAGAAGATATAATTTTAGCCATCTTTGGCTCCTATACTTTGGGAATTTAGGTAGTGGGTGCCCAAAAAGACCGCCTCCAATTTCAAACACAACCACTACCTATTATTCAAGGTAGAAGTCCCCCCAGCCACGTCAAGACTGACTGAGCAGCTTTCCAAGATAGGCACCTCCATAGCCTCCGCGTCGTCGTTCCGTAACCCCCTCAAAACTGCCGCTCACCATCAATGGCCGCATCCCAGCGCTGCGAGTACAGGTAATCCATCGCGGCCTGCGTGGCTGTGGGCGAGCCAATCTGTTGTAGGGCACTGAGCGCGAACGCGCCCACGTGACCGCAGGAATCGTCGAGTGCCCTGAAGAGCTGAGGTTCTAACGGAGCGGCGGCTTGGCCGAGTTGGGCGCACGCTATTGCCGCGTTGGTCCGCACTTGGTCGCGGGGCACCCAGCGGCGACCGGCTTCCTCCTGCCAGTCTAGGTGATCGGCCGAGAGCATTCGCCCCAAGGCTTCTACTGGTACGCCCTGAGCGATATTGCCCAGCGCGACGAGAGCCGTGCGCACCAAGCGATGCGAGCCATCCTCAAGGCTCCGCGTCAACGCCGGAACCGCTGCCACCGCGTGCGAATCCATTTCGCCGAGGGCAAAGGCGGCGTTGACTTGAGTCCACTCGCTTTCGTCCGCCAACAACTCACAAAGAGCCTCGACTGCGGGTTCGCCAACGGCCGCCAAAGCCTGCGCCGCGTCCTCCATGTTAGTCGCCCCCTCGTTCCAAGCGGGCGGAGCCTCGTGTTGGTCGGCCTCGCGACCTGCTGCGCGCAACGCTTTGGCCAGCGGTGCGACTGCTGGCTCGCCGATCGCTCCCAACGCGTAGGTCGCGGCCGTGCGCATGGCTTGGTGATCGGTGCCCAAGCACTCGACGAGCACTGGTACGGCTGCCGCGGCATCAACGCCGAATCCGGCCAATTGCTGTGCCGCCGCCAGCCGCTGCGCTAAGTCCACCTCTGGATCGAGCTGAGCAATGAGAGCCGGCACATCCCCGGCAGCCTGTGGCCAGCTATCGTAGCGATCCCGCTTGCCGCAGAGCCAATCCCAAGTGTGCGCCCAAGCCAGTTCCAGATTGTAGGGAGAATCAATCCGTTGGGGCTTTTGCCAGTGCATGCTTTTGCAGTCCCAAGTCGGTGCCGTCGGCTCGGAGGCTCGCATGTAGATAAACTTGATCATGTGCCGGTGCCTCGGCAGCAGGCTGACGCCAGCCGCGTGGCCCACGTCGAAGTGCGTCAGCGACACCGTGCCGGCCCGACCGGCCAGTGGCAAGGCGCGCGCCCGGTCCTCGTCAGTCAATCCGCGATTGAACTGCGTGCCCGGAATCACGTGCGTCGGTCCTAACTCAACCGGCGAATCCTGCGGGTAGTACATGATCCGCGCATAGCGCAGATAGTGCTGGCGCGGATGGCCCATCGGCGTGTACCCATCCTGATGGCAGTTGCGGCGCAGCCTTTCCTCAGCCTCGGCCGCGGGCACAGCTTCCTCCACCGGCTTGAGCGGATGGCAGTAGCGGTGCGGATGCTCCAAGTAGTTCGGGCCTAAGACGCTGATGAGCGCGCCGCGCACCTCGGGCGAGTTGAGCACGTGGCGCATGGCGGGCACGCGCGGCAGGATGTTGTTGCCCGGATTTAGCTCGGAGTCGATGATTTGGTTGAGCCG
>VXZF01000624.1:2414-5910 GCA_009845645.1 Gemmatimonadota bacterium
TTGATCCGCACTTGGCGCTCCACCCATTCGAGATCTTCGATCCAACTGCGCGCATCTGGGAAGTACGAGCGAAAGCGCTCCGCGTCGTCCCATTCCAACTTCTCTAGCAACACTCCCTCTATAAACCACTGCAACAAATCGCTGCTGTGCCGCCGGTATTCGATAAACTGCCGCAGCACGGCGTCGTGGTATCCGTACTTAATCGGATCGCCCAAGCCCTGCGTCACGTCTTGGGCCTCCGACAGCTCGGCGCTGGGCACCACCGAACCGTCGAGCAAATTCTCCGGCACCACAACGCGGCCATAAACACTCTCATTGAGAAAGCGCGCCAGCGCGAAGACCTGCACCTTGTACAGGTCGGCAATCGGAGCCACCGCGCCGCTGACATCCCCGTACAGCGTGGCGTAGCCCAAGGCGACCTCAGTCTTGTTGCCGTTGGACGTGAACACGAGTCCGTATTTGGCCGCTAAGCCGGAGAGCACATCGGCAAAGCGGATGCGCGCCTGTACGTTCTCATCCACCAACCGAGTGTACTTGCCCTGGCCCACGGAAAATTCCGCGCCTTGTACGAGAGTGGCTACGGCCTCGTACAGCGATTCAATTGGGCAGCAAAGGTAATCAACGCCCAGCGCAGCACACAGCGAACGAGCATTGTCTTGGGTAACCGCGGCGTTGAAGCGCGTCGGCATGTTGACCGCAAACACGCGCTCCGGGCCAAAGGCGCGCTCCAGCAGACAGCAGACCACGCTGGAGTCCACGCCGCCGCTCGTCGCAATCAAGAACTTGCTCTCCGCACCGCGCACGTCGTCCAAGTGCCGCAGCCCGGTGAGGATGCCCGCGTATTGAGCTTCGATTTCGCTTTGGGGCGGCGCGACCTCGCCGCGGCCCGTGAGTACGAGCTGTTCCCGCCACGGACGCGCGCGACACGCAACATCTCCGGTGGCCGCGTACGCCGTGCTGTCGCCGTCAAACACAATGATGTTCTTGCCGTTGTTCTGCGCCCCAACTTGGTTGACGTAGAAGAACGGCAGGGGCGAGCGCGCCAGTATCTGGCGCACCACGCGGTTCCGCTTGTCGCTTTTCTGCCAAGTAAAAGGCGAGGACGAGAGGTTGAATACGGCTTCAGCGCCACGGCGGCGATACAGCGCGAGCGTGTCGAGGGGCTCGCCGCTGTGACAGTAATCTTCGCACCACATGTCCTCGCACAGTTGTACGCCAAAGCTAAAAGACCGTCCGTCCTTGAGCCGCACCTTGTACGGGTGCAGCCAGTCCTCCAACGACCGGCCCTCGGCCTCAGCTAAGTGGCGCAATGAGAAGAAGTGCCGGTCGTCGTCAAAAAATCGGTAGTTGGGATGCAAGGTCTTGGGGTGGACGCCGCAGGGCAGCCCAGAGGGCACGGCTTCGCGCACCGCGTATTCGCCGTTGGCGCACACATAGACGGCATTGTACTTGCGCCGCCGTCCATCCTGACCCCTGTGGACGGGGTCCACCGCCACATTGCCAAAGATTACAGTTAATTCGGTACTAGCCCGACAAATCTCGTCGCTGTACCCGGCAAAATCCTCCACATAAGCGTCGATCTCCCACAAGTCGCCGAGGATATAGCCGCTGATGCACAGCTCGGAAAACACCACGACCTCAGCGCCGGCCTCCCGCGCCTGCGCGATAAAGGCCAGCATCCGCTCCGCATTCAGGTCGGGTCGCCCGGGCTTGACCTCCATCTGCACCAAGGCGATTGCGGGCAGACCCATCAGGCCATCACGGGGACCCGCGCCTGGTGGATGCACTCGGCCAACAGCGGCACGCCCTCGCGGACCGCCTCCAGCGAGGCAAAGCCAAAGGCGAGGCGTATGGCCGGCACGTCCTCGCGCCGGATGTGGAAGCCTTGCCCCCGCGCCACCACAATGCCGCGCTCGGCACACAGGGCCATGAGGCGATCGCGATCCACATCTTCGGGGAACTCGATCCAAATGAACATGCCGCCCACCGGCCGCGACCACATGCACAGATCGCCCGCGTTCTCTTCAAGGCCAGCGAAGACTGCGTCGCGCTTTTCCTTGAGGATGGCATTGGTCTCGGCCAAGTGCTGCCACAGCCGGTCGCGGAACAGGGCCGCGCAGCTAGCAGCCGCCAGCAAGCTATTGCCCCCGTCGTAGCGACGGTCGAGAATCCGCCCCAGCATGGGCGGCCGGGCCAACAAATAGCCCAACCGCACGCCGGGCCCCAAAATCTTGGACAGCGAGCCGATGTACAGGACGTCGGGGCTATCGTCGAGCGCGTAGAGCGCCGGCTCTTCCGGCCCCTCAAAATGCACGTCGCCGTAGCAGTTGTCTTCCACCACAATGGTCTCGTAGTAGCGCGCCACTTCGAGCAGTTCGAGGCGGCGCTGCCTCGGCATGACTGAGCCGGTAGGGTTCTGGTAGGTCGCCAAGGTATAAATAAAGCGCGGCGGAGTACCCTTGCGGCGCAAATCCGCCAAAACGTCGGCTAGCGCATCGACGCGCATGCCCTGCTCGTCGAGCGGCACCCCGACCAGCTCGGCTCCCAACCGCTTGTACGCGCCAATCGTCCCGGAATACGTCAGTTCCTCGGTGACGATCACGTCCCCCGGCCCTTCCATCAGCGCCTCGGCTACCAGCGTAACCGCCTGCATGGAGCCGTTCATTAGCGCGATGTGGTCCGCGGACACGTCTATGCCCTCGCGCTTGGACTCGCGCATGGCCATGACCTCGCGCAAGCCCTGGTGGCCCATGTCGCCGGGATAGCTCACTAGCGTCGCGCCTAACTCGCGCACGGCTATACTCGCTGCCTCGGCCAACGCCTCCGTGGGGAACGAGCCGGGATCTGTGCGGCCACTGCCAAAATCGTATTTGCTCATAATATACTCCTTTTAGAGTTCCAATCGCTTGAGTCGAGGGTTTTCAGTAAGTCCCGGTATCCGCCCCCGCTTGGCCACGGGACGGCCATCTACTTCCTTGATGTCCGCAGTAAAATCTATCGCCGAAGCGGCACTGATCGCACTGCCGACGCCAAAGGCATCTACCGGTGCCCCTGCCGCCCGGAAATAGCCGATGCGCTCGGCGTCCAAACCGCCGGAGACCGCGATCTTTACATGGCTATGCCCGGCTTGGTCGAGCCGCGCGCGCACCTCCGCGACCAACTCGGCTGTGACGCGGCCGCGCTCGCTGGGAGTGTCCAGCCGCACGCCCCACAGCTTCTCGCCTAGGGCTTCTGCCAACCGCAGGCTTTCTTCGGCTTCGTCCTTAAAGGTGTCAACCAGTGCGATGCGCTCGACCTCGGCGTCGATGTGACGATCAAATGCCTCGGTTGCCTTGAGCGTATCGCCGAGGCACAAGATCAGGGCGTGAGGCATGGTTCCGGTTGCCTCAATGCCAGCGAGGGCAGCCCCCTGCGGGGTGGCGCATCCAACGCATCCCCCGACGATGGCCGCGTATTCCATCCGAGCGCTGACCTCCGGGTGGATGTGCCGGGCACC
>VXZF01000175.1 GCA_009845645.1 Gemmatimonadota bacterium
GGACGGAGACATCAGCGAATGGGACAACGTACCTTCGGTCTTCTGGGTGACCCATGAAGATCTGATCGAGACTGTCACCGGCACCCAGGGGGATCCCGACCCTTCCAATCTAGCCGAGCGCATCATTTTTGGTTGGAGTCCAGTGACCAACATCCTGTATTTCATGGAGGAACGGTTCGACGACTTCTTTTACGGAACCATCGAGAACAATTTCGATACGGTTGAGGTGACCTTGGACTTCGACCACAGCGGCGACGCCATCTTCCAGAATGTACAATCGGCGGATTTGGATCCGGAAAGGTGGGAAGGGGCCCTATCCCAGAACTACCGCTACACGCTACACCAAGAAAATCACATGTGGCTCTGGGGCGGAGCTCCGTGGGCTGGAGTCGAGCCTTATTCCGGTGCCAAATGGAGTTTTGAGGGCGACATCAACGGCGGGGCCGGAACCCTATTTATGGAGATGTGGTTCACTCCCTTCGACGATTTGCCTACTAGCTCTACGGGCATAGATGACGAAGATGTGATCGTCCACACTATGCAGGCAGGCGAAATCATGGGTATTGGTTTTGCCGTTCAGGACGATGACAACGGTGCCGAAGGCTCGTACAACGGCTACTGGACCAATAGCGGCGACACGGAAATCTATTTCAAAGCCACCGCTATGGTTGACTATGTCCTGCTCCCCTTTGATGAGAGCATCTGGGTAGCGGGTGAAGACGTAGGCACTGCCGTCGAATCGGATAGCTGGGGGGACATCAAGGCGAGTTTTTCCCGCTAAGGAGAACAAGTAAGAGAAAATGAGCAGTTTGGGGGCGAGGTCATCTTCGCCCCCTTTTTTAATAATTTTGCCAAAGGATTGGGCATGCTCTCACCTAAGTCAATAGGGGTACTTTTACTCGCGTTACTAGGTGTCGGCCTCTGCCCCCCAAATGTCTCTGGCGTGGTTATTTATAGAATTGGCACGCCTTTTTCAACAACAGAAAAAGACAGTCTTGCAGGTCTCGGCATCGATTTCAGGGAAATCGAATGGTCGGTCTTCCAACTACAGGATGGCCTCGATCTGGACTCTTTGCCGGCGGGTTCACTGCAACCTAACTACTTTGATGAGGACGAAGACATCGCCGCGACCCTATTGAGCAGAGGTGGCTGGGTACGGGTGCGGCTTTTCGCCAATCAAAATAAACTGATTGGAGAGGTCTTGGTCGATGGCGACCCGACTACGGGCCTCACGTGGCCAGCCGTAGCTCCAGAGAGCTTTCAGGTGGGCACTTCGCGGACCCTCAGTGAACAATTGACTTTTGATTTAGGCGGGCGATTTCTCATCCGGGAAGTGAGATTCCGTCCTCTGGCGGAAAAGCCAGAGCACTTTGTGGAGCGGCTCTCCATTGGCTCTCTCGATGAGAGGCTGGTCAATATTGGCAACAGAATGTCCTGGTTCCCGACCGTAGCCGAAGTAAAAGAAAATACCGAACCTGAAGTCAGCGTGATTTTAGACCCGCCGATATCGACTCAAACAGTCCAATTACTGATTTTTCGCGACACACCCAAGGAAATAGGGCTCGCCGATTTTGAACTCTACGGTGGTGGTTTCGTAGCCCGGGCCGCGTATGAGTCCGAAGTAGTCGATCTAGGCGGCTTGGCCAGTTGGGGCGAGATTCGCTGGTCGGGCCGGCAAGATACGGACGCCCGGGTCGATATTCGCACCCGGACGGGCGCAGACCCACATCCCGACATTTTTTGGCAACTGCGACCCGAGCAGCGGGACAGCGTGCAATTTCGCGATGGCGGCGGCGACTTGACCCTGAGCGAATACAAGCGCCGCTACAGCAAGCTGCTCGATGTTCTCAAGCCGGTAAAACCCCAGGATAGAGTGAGCCCCGATACGGAAAACTGGAGTTTCTGGTCCAGTCCCTATCTGTTTGAAAATTCGGGGACCAGCATCGTTTCCCCTAGTCCCCGCCAATTCCTCCAGCTCAAAGTGGACTTCTTTTCTACTATCGAAGATGGAGGCAAGATCGATTATGTCGAGTTTAGGGCCTCAGTGCCGCCTGCTGTGCACGGCTTAGTGGGAGAAATTTTCCCGGTTGATACCCAAGTGGGGCAAGCGACGCATTTCACCTATTTCATCCGGCCGACCATCCGGGCCAGCGACACAGGCTTTGACGGCGTAGAGATTTCCACGCCGTCAGGGGTGGTTTCAGTCGATTCGCTGCGCATAGATGGCATCAACTACGACGACTTTACTTGGGCGAGAACCACAGATGGCTTGGGTTTTGAGCTCAACTTTCCGCGCAAGCTGGAGCCGACCGATAGCGGAGCCCTGATCGAGGTGGTGTTCAACGCGCCGGTGCTACGGGAAGTGGGCACGCTGTTTACTGGTAAGGTGTTCAATAGCGCCGAGCCGAACGAGGTGCGCCAGCGCATCAATCCGGGCAACGCCGCCGACGAGATTGAGAGCGACGGGATTGCAGTGAAAACATCGCTGAGCAGCTCACTGGTATTTGCACCACAGATTGGGCCCAATCCCTTTACGCCCAACGGCGATGCCATCAACGACGTGGTGCATATTTCCTATAAGCTCTTGCGAGTAACGTCCCAAGTTCCGGTCTCCGTGGAAATCTTCGACCTGTCCGGTCGGCTAGTTAAGCAAATATATGCTGGAGACATTTCCATCGGAGAGTATTCTCACCCTTGGAATGGGACGGACCGCTCTAACCAGCTAGTGCCTCCGGGACTCTACTTATATCGAATAGCGGTAGATATCCAAGCGGAAGAGGGGATCAAGAGCGGCGTTATCGCCGTGGCCTATTGATCTTTAGTTGCTTCCCAGATAAGTACGTGAGAAACCCCAATGCATGCATGGCAGAAAACATTCAAGCTGGCGAGCACTAGCTTGGTCTGTCTCTTAGGTAGGATGATCCTAGGCGAAGTGGCTTGGGGGCAAGAGGGCTTTTCTATCCAAGACGGCGCGGCTATTGTCGAGTCCGAGGATCACTGGGCTCGTTGGCAGTCGGTGGCAAAGACCATCCAAATCACCGAGGAGGGCGTAAAACCAGCCTTTATACGCAAAAGTACCAAGATCGAAGTAGATGGCGTTGAACAGGTAGTCCCCGGCATTAACGCGGTTTTGAATGCCTCCGAGTTCGGCGGCGGGATATGGGATGCCGGCTCCAATCGCTTGAGCGCAGAAAACCTCATGGACGGCAGGATGGACACCTACTGGGAGCCGGATACTTCCACCCCTCTTAGGGATTGGTGGGTGCAAATCGATCTAGGGCGGGCCGTATCAGCCAATAAGATCGTCCTCAAGTTTGTCGGGGAGGATTTGGGAGATCCCTTTCTCCAATTCAAGGTTCTAACCTCTCAGGGGGAGACGATCATTGGCCCGCTGGTGTACAGGAAACGCTTCTCAACGAACAAGCCCATCAAGAATGAACGGGTCTTTGAAGTCGATTTGACCAACCAGTTGCCCACCAAATGGACACAGGTGCGCGGGGATTTTACCGGCGATGTGATCAGATTTGTCTCTGTCGGCGTCACAGACAGCGATCTTGGCAAGGCAAGACAAGTCTCCCAGTCCGCTTACGAGAATCTCGACCCCGACCAACAAGGAGATATAGAATACTTCCGCCGAGAAACCTCGGGCAGGCTGAGATTGTTGGAGGGACGCGAGGATTGGGAAGCCTTGGCCGGCGCAGACAGTCAAGGCCCTGTCATCTACTACCGCCGCGAGCTGCCTCGATTGGCGGAAGTGGAAGTCTGGTCTATAGGCGATAATATCGGCGTTGGAGTCCTAGAACGGGGTGGCAAGGTAACGAGTTGGGAAAACAACGGGGCTGAGGATGTGGTGGTTGACGGGGTGATATATAGTGTAGATAAGGCGTTGTACTGGCCCGCTCAAGGAGGGTACAATCCCGATAGGTTGCTGCCTTCGGAGCCACCGGATGTCGAGCGTGCCTTAGTGGTGGATCTAGGAGGGGCCTTCTTCTTGGACAATGTCCGCGTGCTCCAAGCCAGCAGTCGGCCTCCTGGGCCTTTTCGCGCCTATCGCATCGAAGTCTCAGATGGTTCCACCAATGCTGGCGGAAGCCTGGCGTGGAAAACAGTAGGATCGCTCGACAATATCAATGGGAACGAGTCGTACCACGATTTTAAGTTCCCACTCACCAAAGTCGAGCATTTTTCTTTTACCTATAAGCTCCATGTAAGGGCCGGACGCCACGGCTTGTCAGAGATTCAGTTTTTCGGCGAGGGGTACATGCCCGAGGCCCGGATCGAATCGGTCTTTGACGGGCCCTCGGCGTTCATAGAATTGGGGGTCACTCCCCAAAATTTGGCATCTATAGAATGGGATGCAGATACACCGCCGGGTACAGACATTATTCTCCAAACCCGTACCGGCAATACTATCAAAACTACTACGCTCTACTATAAAAAGAACGGTGAGTTGTTTCCGGGCACCGAAGAAGAAGCAGCGGAAGCGCACGCTACGGACAAAAAGTTCTTTGGGGAGGCCTCTGTTGGACCCGTCGTTACCCAGACCAACCCGGGCAGCGATTGGAGCGGTTGGAGTCAACGCTATTTCAATTCGGGGGACAAAATCACCTCGCCCAGTCCGCGTAAATTCGTCGCCATCCGAGCGACCTTTCTCACGGACAATCCCCTTGTGGCCGCTACACTGCGCTGGGTGAAACTCAACTTTGTAACGCCAGTGGCTAAAACAATTGTTGGCGAAGTGCTGCCCCCTCAACTCGAGACGATTGGCACCGGGCAACTGTTTTCCTATTTCGTCCGCACGACCTTCGAGCCGACCAACGAGGGTTTTGACGAGATTCTCATTGAAGCTCCCCCTAGCGTAAAAATGAAATTCAAGCAAGCCCATCTGAGCCTCACAGGGCAGCCAACTCAAACCTATACCGCCCAAAGCGAAGGCTTTGAGGTCGTGTCCGATGATTCCGATTCGCTTTGGGTGCGTCTGCCTACTCCTATTAAGGGCGAGGCTGCGTTGGTTGAGCTTCAGTTTGAGGCGACCATATTCGATTTTACCACATTCTTCAATGGCTCTATCGGCCATTCTGCCATTCCCAATTCGTGGCAAAGAGTGGATCCGGGCGATGCAAACGAGATCACAGATAGCGAAAAAACCGTGATCCTAGCCCTTGAAAGAGGTGCAGTACTGGGGGATATCGAAGTTAAAAATAAAATCTTCACCCCTAACGGCGACGGCATCAACGATGATATGGCTGTGAGTTTTTCACTCATGCGGGTGAAGACATCAACGCCGTTACAGGTGCAAATATACGATCTAGGTGGGCGTCTCGTTCACCAACTGCGCGAAGAGTACATAACTACGGGACGGCATTCCGTGGTCTGGACCGGAGTCGATAACTCCGGAGCTTTGGTGCCTCCTGGCATATATGTGCTGAGGATCGACGCTAAGGTCGATTCAAAATCGAGTAGAAATACCTCGGACTACCGCTTAGTACACATCTCCTATTGATCTTCTGCGATCCGAGAGGAACAGATTGGACAAACCACCGTTGGTCAAGATCGCGCTACTAGCGTTTTCTTGTCTATTGCAGGGACTTATGCCGACCCAAGGCTATGGGGAGACAATCGTCATTGGCGGCGGTCCAGGTACCCTAGCGTGGGATGACCATTATTCCGAGATATCGGTTATCGACTTTGACACCAATCCCGGCCAGATTCAGCCTGCTCAGACAGGTCCCGAAGACAATATCGTCCTGAAAATATTCGAAAGAGGAGGGACCGTAACGTCGCCCAATGCGAAAATAATACTCGAAATATCCTCGAGTCTTTTGAATGAACAATTAGCGCATATGGTCAGCGGTGATACGACCAAGGCTTTTGAAGTGAAGGGCGGTTCCCCCACAGGCGTTATATTCA
>VXZF01000455.1 GCA_009845645.1 Gemmatimonadota bacterium
CTTGGAGCACCCGCGCTAGCGGCGGCGGCACTGAGACCAAGGCGATGGCGATCAGGAGCAGCGGATTCCACAGCCCGACGACCAAGGCGACGGAGACGACCGTCAGCATTCCGGTGATTATCGTGTGGATCTCGCCGATAAGGTTGAGAAAAAAGCCGGGCGAGGCCGCCTCTTGTGCCCGGCGCAGCACATCGTGGAAATCGGCGCGCTCGAAGGTTTCGAGTCGCAGGACGCTTGCTTTGTGCTGGAGTTGGGTGAGTAGCCGGTCTTCTAACTCCTGTTTTAGCCGATCAACTAGTAAAAAGAAAAGCTCCAACCTGAACACTTCGTGCGCGAGTGCCAGCACGACCCAAAGAGCGATCCACACCAGCATGTCCTCTACGGGCAGATTCCCTTCGTACACCGCGAGGCTGCGATCGAAAAGTGCCCGCATAACCCATATCGACGCGGCTGGCAGCAGACCGGTGGCGAATTGGAGCACTAGTAGAACGATGGAGTAACGGGGGTCTGTCTGGATCATCCACCTCAGAAAACGCCAGAGCGTACGCATGGTAGGCGGGCGGACCACCGTTGTATCTTGTAGGATTACTGGTACCACGAGGCTTGTTCCTCCCATAAGGCAGCGTACTCGCCGCCCTTTGCCACTAGGTCGTCGTGGGGGCCTTGCTCGACAATGCGACCGTCTTTGAGGACGAGAATGCGGTCGGCTATGCGGGCAGAGCCCAGCCGGTGGCTGATCAACAGCGCGGTGCGGCCGGCGAGCAGTTCGCCGAACTGCCGGTACACCTCGGCCTCGGCCATGGGGTCCAGCGCCGCGGTCGGCTCGTCGAGGATCAGCAACTCGGGCTGGCGGATGAATGCACGGGCAATGGCGAAGCGCTGCCATTCGCCCCCGGAAAGTCCTTGCCCGCCGTCGAGGACGTGTCCCACCGGAGTGTCGTAGCCTTGGGGCAGGCGCGCAGCGATGACATCGACGCCGGCTCGCTGCGCCGCGTTTTCTACTACCGCTGGATCCGGAGGCAGCCACGCTGGCCACAGGTCGGCTTCTTGGTCGCTATCACCGCTGCCGAGGGCACCAATTCCGATTGACTGGGAGGCGGTGAGTTCAAAGTTGAAGAAGTCTTGGAACGCGGCACTTACTGCGCTTGCAAGGCTCGTTGGGTCGATCGCGTCGTAGTGGACTCCATCGACGGTGATCTCGCCCGATGCTGGTTGGTACAGGCCCAGCAAGAGCTTGGCTAGGGTCGATTTTCCCGCGCCGTTTGCGCCGACGAGGGCTACTCGTTCCCCGGGCTTGAGGCGCAGGCTCACTCCCCGCAAAACGGGACGGGGGCTCTCGCCCTCGGTGGCGTCCGCTGATGGATAGGCAAACCAGACGTCTTCGACGGCAAATCCCTCGCGCAGTGGTTTGGGAAAGGGCTGGGTTGGCTCGCGGTCGGCTGGTAATCGTTGCATCCAAGCGGCGGCGTCCTCGGGCAGGTCGAGAAACTCGCGCACATAGCTGATTTCAGTGCTTTGGTTTTGTAGTTCCCGCGAAGAATGGCCGAGGCTGGAACCGGCCCTTAGCATGTCGTCCACTCCCCGGAACAGGGCGACAAAACGACCGGGCGTAAGGAGCCGGTCGCCGAGAAAATAGGCCAGCGCAACGGAGACACCGGCCGAGACGCCGAAACGCAAACAGGTGATGGGAAGGCCCCCGCGAACCTGTTGCTGCTGTTGTCGCCAGAGTTGCTTCCGCAATGCTTGGCGCATGGCCCGCCACCGCTGGCTCAGCGTCTGGCGGAGGGCAAAAAGGCGCATCTCTTTTTGTTCGCCCCGTCCAGTGAGGACCCGATCGACGTAGCTGGCCCGGCGCATTTCCTCAGTCTGGCCATAGGTGAAGCTCATAAACCGCCGGCTTTGTTCAATCGCCAGCCGGATCTGCGGTACCAGTACGATTAGAAGAGCCAGCGAGATCCACAGAGAGACCGGGGCGAACATGGCCGTAATGGAGAGGACTCGGATACTGGCCTGGAATAGGTGCATGGCCGCGAAGAAGAACCGATCGAGCTTCAAGCCCGGATTTTTGGCGCGTTCCAAGCGATCATAAGACGCGCTCACCTCAAAGAAGACGAGCGGTAGCCGTGACGCCTTGGCCAGAAAGCGGCGGCCTAGTGCGTGTTCGAGGTTCTGTTCAAGCCGCAGGTGGAGGGCGTCCCGAATCTGCCACTGCACATCACTTGAGAGTAGGAGGACGAGACCGAATGCTATAAGCCACGGCAGGGTCTGTTCAAAGCCAGCGCCTCCCTCACCGGCGGAGGCGACGACGGTGTCGATGAGGTGCTGAGTGATGTAGATGAGCAGTGCGGGCTGGATACCCAGGAGTATTTGCACGGCGACGATGCCCAAGGCTGGGGCCCGCCCGTGCGCCCAGATGTGGACGAAGGTCCAGCGCAGGTTAGTCCATATAGCCGTCGCGCTCGTGCGCCGATTCCAGAACTCGGGATCGCTCCTCGACAAGGTTCCTCCTTAGCTGAAAAGCGGGAGTTATCGCGGCAGTACGGTCACTTCTAGTTCGTCGATGACGACAGCCCCTTCGGGGAGGCCGGAGAACAGCAAGCGGACGCCGAGGGCATTGTCGCCGTCGCGTATGGGGGGCGACGACAGATCGATAATACAGGTCGTATGCGCGGGAAGTGGACGTCCCTGATTCGGGTGTCGGCCGGCGCTGTGCCAGATGTGGCGCACCTTGTCGGCGGGGATGGCCGTGCCGTTGATATCGACCCCAATCCGATCGTAAGGCCCCAAGCCCGTAGCGCGGAAGAACAGCTTGGCGAAGACGATCTCGTCGAAGTTTTCGTACAGGCGAAAATGATACTGCCCGTAAGGTTGCTGTTCCGTCCGCTCAAGGTGAATCTTATCGTCTCTGATAATCCCACCCGCGGTTTTGCCCGGAGATCCAAAAGCCGTAGAGCCACCCCACATGGGATGGAACAGATAGTGCCGAGCGCCAGCGGCAATTTTGGCCGGATCCCGCAGTTCCCGCAGGTAGCTAAGGGCCAAGGGATACATGGCCTCTGACCCTGGATCTCGGGTCGCTTTCCAGAAGGCATCCCAGTGCATCTGAAAGTTGTACATGGAGACCCCGTCGGCACCTTGGCGGGCAAACGAGTGGGCCAAGGCGCGGTAGTTTTCGAGCGTCAACGGCGGACCGGTGCGGTCGAGGTTGGCGCAGTAGGGGAGGAGGCCGGGGAGAAGCTCGCACTTGGTGTCCTTAGTGAGTTGGCTGAATTCTTGGTGTGGAGCGTTGCAATCCGAATACATGGCGTCTTGGGGAGCGACGTAGTCGATGAGCGCTTCCGCGATCCAGGTGGGCACGTCGAGACCGCAGTTGTGGCACTCCTCCAGCGTCTCTGGGACGCGGACTCCCAACAGCAGGTCTCGGCCCCGGCTGCTCCCGGCTTGGTCCAGCATGTCCCGCACCCGCTGGATCAATTCAGTCATAAGCGGTTGGCGCTCGCGCGCCAGGCTTCTATCGCCTTGGGGAGCCGGAAAGTAGAGACCTTCGCGGAAGACCAACTCAAGTCCATCGACGTCGAATTGATCGACGACTTCCGCCATCACTGAAAAGAGGTAATCGCGCACCTCGGCGAAGGTGAAATCCATCCTGTTGCCGGGAACGAAGGCCACGCCCTGTGGCATCTCCGCAATTTTCCACTGCGGGTTCTTGTGGAGAAACATCCCCCCTTGGTCGGGTGCACCGTGGCTGTCGTTCATGCGAAAACCAGCGAGGAAGTTCATCCCGTGCTTGCGGGCTTGGTCGAGCATCACCTGCAGCGGCATGATCCCGTCATCCATCATGGGAATAAAGCGCCGGTGCTGGGGACGGGCGTCGTACTCAAAGCGCGGGGAGCGAAAGTACAAAGTCCAGCCGGCGTTATAGACCTCTTGGATAAAGGTATCGGGTCTGTTGGCGGCGACGTTGTCGATTATGCGCTGCAGTTCCTCTGGCTTGGCGGGGTGTGAGGTGATAAGGGGACGCGCCATACCTGGGTCAAAGTCGTAGTTGGCATTGCCCGAGGGGTCGCTGACGTAGATGAGCCTCCATTTGTCGTGCGGCATCTTGGCCTCCATTGGGAGCTAACTTCGCCGAGTCGCAAGGTTGTGCAGACGACTTTTGCTTGACCAACTATGCGATTCTCGCCTTTAAGCGAAGCAACGTTTATTTTTTATGGAGTTGAAAAGGAAGGGCTTCTCGGTGGAATGGTTCCGGGCACCGAGTGTGTGACGCAATGTATGGTGGAGCTGATCGGGATCGAACCGACGACCTCAGGCTTGCAAAGCCCGCGCTCTCCCAGCTGAGCTACAGCCCCATATCCAGTGTGAAAAAGTTAAGTTAGCTGCTGCACCGCGTCAACGCGGCTACGCATAAGCGAAAGGTAAAACATGGCAGACCCAGTTGTAGTTAGCGCCCGGCGTACAGCCACAGGCCGCTTTGGCGGTGCGCTGCAAGACGTGACGGCCGCGGAATTGGGCGGCAAGGTGCTCGCCGCGGCATTGAAGGAGTGCCAAGTGGAAGCGAGCGAAGTGGATGAGGTGTTGATGGGCATGGTGTATCAGGGCGGGGCTGGGGCCAATCCGGCGCGGCAGGCGGCCATCGCCGCCGGACTGCCGTACGAGGGGCCGTCGATGACGGTCAACAAGCTCTGCGGCTCGGGGCTGAAGGCGGTTGCGCTGGCCGCCCAGAGCCTGCGGGCCGGCGAGGCCGAGGTAGTGCTGGCGGGGGGCATGGAGAACATGAGCCAAGCACCCTACGTCCTGCACGGCGGGCGATGGGGCCAGCGACTAGGGCACGGCCAAGTCGAGGACATGCTGTTGCTCGATGGGCTGTGGGATTGTTTTTACGACTGTCACATGGGGGTTACGGCCGAAAACTTGGCCGCAGAATACGGGATTACTCGCGATGAGCAGGACCAATTCGCCGCGCGGAGTCAACAGCGGTGGACCAGCGCCCAAGAGCAAGAGGCGTTTGTAGGCCAGATTGTACCCGTATCCATCACGCAAAAAGGTGGGGAGACCGTCTTTGAAACAGATGAGCATCCGCGCCCTGGGACTACGGTCGAGCAGTTAAGTCAACTTAAACCGGCGTTCAAGAAAGATGGGACCGTGACCGCGGGTAATGCTTCGGGAATCAACGATGGTGCTGCCGCGCTGCTGTTGATGACTGAAGAAGGGGCTAAGGCGCGCGGGTTGGTACCGCTGGCCTATCTCCGGGGCACGGCCAGTGCTGGCGTCGATCCCCGCATCATGGGCATCGGCCCGGCACCTGCGATCCGCAAGCTGTTGGCCCAGACTGGGACCCGGATCGAAGACGTAGATCGGATCGAACTCAACGAAGCCTTCGCTGCCCAGAGCTTGGCTGTGGGGCGGGAGTTGGATTGGGACTGGGATAAGGTCAACGTCCAAGGCGGAGCTATTGCCATCGGCCACGCGGTTGGTGCCAGTGGCGCGCGCATTGCCACCACGCTTTTACACCAGATGCAGCAGCATAGTGTCAGGCTGGGTTTAGCTGCGCTGTGCATTGGCGGGGGGATGGGCATTGCCGCGCTTTTTGAGCGAGTGGAATAAGCGCGGGCTGGGCGCGGCGCGTCTCGTTCGTCCGCCGACTGCACCCGCCTGCGCCCGCGCACATTCCTTGCTCAAGCCGCTTGGAGGGCGGTTTCTTGCTGCACGTTTTCCTCCTGCATGTCTTCTGCATCTCTTTCCAGAACTTGCAGGTTGCGCACCTGCACTTGGACGCGGAAGCGGGGCTGGTCGTCGCTGTCGCGCCAAGAGTGGCTTTGCAAGCGGCCGGTGATAAAGACCGGCGTGCCCTTGTGCAGGCGTTTGGCCAAGGTCTCGGCGGCTTTCTGCCAGAGGA
>VXZF01000338.1:0-1481 GCA_009845645.1 Gemmatimonadota bacterium
CTCCTTTGACGCCCCAGAAGACGCAGTACGACCAGTAGCCGACGGTAAAGAGCAGGAGCCAGACCAGCTTTTCCATGAGTTAGTCGGAAAGTTCCAGCCCCAAGTTGAAGATCATGTTGGTGATTTTCCACGAGCCGGAGCGGCGGCTCAACGTCCAGAACACGTAGCGTTCCTGGTGGTGTTTGGCTGGTCCTTTGACGTGCTCGACGGCCACTTTTTCGCGCGTGACGGCCAATGCTTCGTCTCCGGCGGGGCCAATGGCCGTGTGGAGCACTTTGCGGTCGAGGTCGTACTGCACGTAGGGCAGCCGCTTGTCGAGCCACTTTTCCAGTTCCTCGCTGCCGCTGAAGGCGATTTTATAGGAGGCTGGCTTGAAAGTGCCCAGGGCCTCGCAGCCCGTGAAGTCTGCGTCGAAGAAGCCGAGGATGCCGCTGCCGGCTTCCCACGCTTGGCTTTCGCGCTGCAACAACTCGGCGATCTCGCCGTTGGCGGGTGTGCCCGCTGCGGGCAAGAGCGTGTCGCCCAAATCCGCGACCATGCCCGTGGCCAGCCAGTCGTCCTCTTCCTTGAAGAAGGTCCAGAAGCGGTGGACGACAATCGGCACGGCCTCGCTGGTCTGGCGATCAACGACGCGCCCAGAGTCCACACTGGTGGCAATAGCATGGGTGGTGCGCACCGCGATAAAGGGGACCGTGCGCGTGACCTCATAGCGTTGGACGCTGAGATCCTCCGCTAGCTGGCTGGCGAACGCATCGCGGTTTTCGTGCAGGACTGTCCAAGCGCGAGGGTCGCCGTTGGCGTGGCCCTCATAGGCGACGAAGCGCGGGTGGTACGCCTTGAGGGCTAGCTCGGTATCGGCGCGGCGATACCCGGAGATGTCGTTGGCGAGGGCTTGGCGGATAAGGAGGGTCTCGGGCGTCTCGCCAGCGCGGCTGGGTGCGGCAAATGGCGGCAGGGCCAAGAGGATGAACAACAGGCAGATTGTATTTTGCATGGCGCGAAAAGGGGGGTTAGGGTCAACTCGGTCCGAGCTGACCTAAGGCCCACTCGGCGTAGTAGGAAACGGTGGCGTCGCTGTCGTGGCGCAATTTTTCGAGCTGGGCGCGGCTTTGATCGCCGCCGATGTGGCCGAGGGCAATGGCGGCATTGGCACGCACGTCGGCAACCTTGTCCGCGGTGGCTGTGAGCAGGGCGCTGAGAGCGGATTGCACGCGCGCTTGACCCAAGACTTGCGCCGCGCCCGCGCGGGAGAGCGGATCCTCATCGCTGAGGGCGGCTATGAGTTGCGATTCGACTGCGCCGGATTGTTGCTGGACGTTGGTGAGAAATTTGACGGCATTGGCGCGGAGAATGGAGTCGGTGTTGCGCAGGGCCTCAAAGAGAAACTCGATGCCTTGGCTGCGCCCCATGGTGGCTAAGGCGGCGGCCGTGCTGAAGCGCACCTGATTGCTGGGATCTTCCAGCAGGTCGGCTAGGGCGGC
>VXZF01000338.1:1581-5894 GCA_009845645.1 Gemmatimonadota bacterium
GCGCAGCCGATGCGGAGCTTTTCCTGTTCGTCGCGGAACTCGCGGTAGTTCTCGCCGAGGTACAAGTCGGGATTGAGGCGGGCGATGAGTTGGCGGGCGGCTGGACGACCGATGGCGGCTAAGTCGTCGATGGATTGCTGATAAGCCGGCGAATCGATCGGATTGGCGGCCATCTGTTCTAGGAGTTCGACGACCTGCTCTTCGGTGGTGCTACAGGCGCTGAGGCCCAGTAGAAGCAGACAGGTTAGACGCTTGGCGATCATAGTCTATGGCGGGTTAGGGGTGGCCAAATGCGGATAAGGTA
Organism: Gemmatimonadota bacterium; assembly: GCA_009845645.1. Taxonomy (GTDB): domain Bacteria; phylum Latescibacterota; class UBA2968; order UBA8231; family UBA8231. The sequence goes on from VXZF01000338.1 coordinate 1,886, forward strand.
AGCCGTGAGGCACCATAAATCAATTCTTGGATGCTGCACCTTCTGCGACGACAAACACCTGAGGCGTCGTCCAGGTCACCGTGTGATTGGCCAAACTCTGCTCAAAGAACCTACGCACCTGCCGCAATTCACCTTCGTCGAGATGCTGGGTCAGATGGTGGGCGTACGTGTGCCGCTTCTCGCCGCCGGGATTGAACCAGTGTGCGAGATGGCGCGGCTCTATGTACTGCTGCGACTGGACTTCTTCCACCCGCACCTGCACCGCGCCGAAGCCCGCAGCCGCGAACATTTGTTCGAGATCCGCAACATCCCAGTTGACGCGCGGGTTGTCGGGCGCGGCGTAGATGGCCTCTTCGGCGGCGACGAGACGCTCACCTAGATTGCCGAGTTGCTGTACGTCGAGCAACTGATACAGACGCTGTGACCGGCGCGAAATGGTTTCGACCAAGCTGATGCGGCCCTGTGGGGCGAGGTAGCGATAGAGGGCTGCGATGACTTTTCCCTTGTGGGCTAGCGCGCCGAGGGCGTTGCGCCCGACGATGGCGTCAAAGAGGATGTCGGGGTTGTGGTCGGCGAGTTGGTCGGCGAGGGTGGCGAGCGGGCCTTGCAGCACTTGGGGCCGCTCGATCTCGGCTAGGTGGTCGGCGATTTCGTGCAGGGCCACAGCCGCGATCTTGTCGCTGGTATGCGCCCAGACGCCACCTTCGGGCACGCGCCGCAGGGCCTCCCAAGTGAGTAGCCCGGTGCCGGCCTCCAAGTCGAGGACGAGGTGATGCCGCGCGAGCACAAGCGGGGTGAAAAGGCGTTGGCGCGTGCGCTCTAGCTGGGGGCCAACGTCGCCGCTGACGCGCTTGAGCCATTGGTCGCGCGCTTGGTCGGGCGGGGACAGCGACAGTATCTCGGTCGGTGCAGACTCTGCTTCGCGCATGGCGGCGAGTTGTAGCTCGCGGCGTTGGCGGACGCGGTCGCCGAGGTCTTTTTCTCGGCCTTGGTCCGAGGGCTGGTAGAAGACGCGGCCTTGCAGACCGGCGGGCAGATACTGCTGGGCAACCCAGTGCTCGCGGTAGGCGTGGGGGTAGAGATAACCCGCGCCGTGGCCAAAGCCCTCGCTGTCACGGCTGGCGTCCTTGAGGTGATTGGGCACCTCGCCTTCGCGCTCTTTTTCTACGACTGCCAGCGCGTCGAAGAAGGCCATAGTCGAGTTGCTCTTGGGCGCGGTGGCCAAGTACAAGGCGGCATGGGCCAGCGGAAAGCGCCCCTCGGGCAGGCCGATGCGGTCGAAGGATTCAGCCGCGGCAATGACGACCTGGAGCGCGCGCTCGTCGGCGAGGCCGATGTCCTCGCTGGCAAAGATGAGCATGCGGCGGAAGAGAAAGCGCGGGTCCTCGCCGGCGTACACCATTCGCGCCAGCCAGTAGAGAGTAGCGTCTGGGTCTGAGCCGCGCATGGATTTGATAAAGGCGCTGATGGCGTCAAAGTGGTAGTCGCCCTCCTTGTCGTAGAGCAAGGCACGCCGCTGGATGGACTCCTCAGCTACCGATAGGTCAACGACGATACGCCCTTGGGTGTCTGGATCGGTGGTTTCGACCGCTAGCTCCAAAGCGTTGAGCAGGGCGCGGGCGTCGCCGTTGGCCACGTCGATTAGGTGGGCGAGGGCGTCGGGGTGCAGGGCGACGCGGAGATGGCCGTAGCCGCGCGAGTCGGTGAGTGCCTGTTGGGCGACGTGCGCGAGGGCTTCGGAACTGAGGCCCTGTAGCTGAAAAACCCGGCTGCGCGAGAGCAGGGGGCGGTTGACCGAGAAATAGGGATTTTCGGTGGTCGCGCCGATGAGGATGATGGTGCCGTTTTCGACCCAGGGAAGGAGCGCGTCTTGCTGAGCCTTGTTGAAGCGGTGGACCTCGTCGATGAAGAGGATGGTTTTGCGGCTGTGCAGCTTGCGCAACTGGCTGGCTTCATCGACGGCTTGACGAATGTCGGCGACTCCGGCCAAGACAGCGTTAATGGAAATAAAATGGGAGCTGGTGGTGTGGGCGATGACCGCGGCGAGCGTGGTTTTGCCCGTGCCGGGCGGGCCGTAGAAAATCAATGAGGAGAGTTGGTCGGCCTCAATGGCGCGCCGCAGCAAGCGACCCGGCCCGAGAATGTGGTCTTGGCCAACGTATTCGTCTAAGGTGCGCGGTCGCAGGCGAGCGGCTAGGGGTTGGTCTGCTGCTTGGCGATCCCGCAGTCCGGCGTCGAAGAGATCCATGCTTTCACCTCCGGGAAAAGAGGGAGCGGACTAAGAACATAACGACTTAGTTGAACCGCGCGAATCCCTATGCGCGTAGCGGCTAGGCCGTCTCTTCTTTATGTTTTCTGAGGACGCAGTTTTACGTTGGAGAGACCATGTGAAAATTACTCATTTAGAACTACATTCGGTGGCGGCGTCGCATCGAGGCACCTGGATCTTCGTCCAACTTCACACCGACGCCGGGCTGAGCGGGCTGGGCGAAGCGAGCCAGAGCGGCAACGACGGCTTGGTCGCGGCCGCGCTGGAGCAACTGGGACCGCGGTTGGTGGGTGCGGACCCGACCCAAGTAGAGGTGTTGTGGGAACAGATGGCGCGGGGATCGGCAATTTTTTCGGGTGACACTGGCCGCGTCGGGGCCACGGCGCGCAGCGCCGTAGATCAAGCGCTGTGGGACTTGGCCGGCAAGGCGCTCGGGGTGCCAGCTTGGCGCTTGTTGGGCGGCAAGCGGCGCGATGCCGTGCGCTTGTACGCCAATCTCAATCGCGGCACCCGCGACCGCAGTCCACAGGGGTTTGCCGATGCGGCGCGCCGAGCGGTCGATGCCGGCTTTGATGCTGTCAAGAGCACGCCCTTTGACGAGGTGCATTGGCGGCGGATGGACCGCGGAGGAGTCGAGCGCGACGCGGACCAAGGGATCGCGCGGCTGGTGGCGACGCGGGAGGCGATTGGCGACGAAATCGAACTGCTGGTGGATTGCCATCAGCGCTTTGACTTGGCCTTGGCTTTTAAGGTGGCCGAAAAAGTGCGTCCGCTCGATCTTTACTGGTTTGAGGAGCCGGTGCCGCGCGACCGGGTCGATGCGCTGCGCCAGTTGCGGTTGCACTCGGGCCATACGATTGCCGGCGGAGAGTCGCTCGTCGGTCGCGAGGGCTTTTGGCCCTACATCGCCCAAGGAGCAGTGGATGTGCTGATGCCAGATGTCAAACACGCCGGCGGCATTACCGAATGTCGGCGCATTGCCGCGCTGGCCGAAATAGCGCAGATGCCGATTGCGCCCCACAGCCCGGCTGGTCCGGTATCGACGATGGCTGGGGTACACTTGGCGGCGACCGTTGCCAACTTCACGGTGCTTGAATACGCGTTTGGCGAGGTGGATTGGCGCGGTGAGTTAGTGCGTCCGGCAGAAACCATAGTAGACGGCTACATTCGGGTGCCGGACGCGCCCGGCTTGGGGATTGAACTCGACGAAGCGGTGCTTATGGCGCACCAGGTGCAATAAATGTTTTGTCAGCTAGATGAAGCGATCGCGGATTTTCGTGCTGGGAAGTTTTTGGTCTTAGTCGATGCGCAGGAGCGCGAGGACGAGGGCGATCTGATCTTAGCGGCTGAGCGCGTTTCCACTGCCAAGATAAATCGGATGTTGCAAGAAGCGCGCGGTCTGCTGCACTTGGCCACGACCGAGACCCATCTAGCACGGCTCGGCGTGGGGTTGATCGAGCCGCACAATGCCGATTGGACGACCCCGCGTTTCGGCCTGCCCTTTGATGCGCGCGAGGGGATTGAAACCGGTGTCTCGGCTGCCGATCGCACCACGTCCATTCAGTGCGCCCTCAATCCAGACACTGGCCCGGCGGACATCGTCATTCCCGGGCACGTATTTCCATTGGCAGCTCGCCCAGAGGGTTTGCTCAGCCGCCAGGGGCACACCGAAGGCGCAGTAGAGCTAGCTCGCCAAGCCGGTCTTTTTCCGGCGGCTGTCATGTCCGAGGTGATGACCGC
>VXZF01000029.1 GCA_009845645.1 Gemmatimonadota bacterium
GACGATTACGGCAGCACGGCAGCCCAGGTCTCGGCTTGGGCCGGGATTCACTACTATGCCTGTAGGTTCTGCGACTACCGAGTACGCGAAGCGTACCCGGCCCACACGCTGACGTGGCCTGATGGCAATGGGCACCTCGTTACACAACTCGCTAATAGATTGGGAAAGAACGAGATAAAGCGACAGGCGCTAGTGGCTCGTCTAACCGAGGAGCGGTCGCAGGTGCGGTTGGGATACATCGACTTGGCGACCGGGGAAAAACGGCAACTGACCGCGCAGGCCGTGGTGTACGCTGGCAAGCTCCACACAGCTCCCTACTCGATCGTGGGCTTGCCAGATGCACAAGCCCAGGCTATGGCAGCTATTGAGTACAGCCCGTGGTTGGTGGCGGCGATTTTTCTCAAAGAGCCGCTCTCGGATCAGCAGACTACTTGGGACAATGTCTTGTACGACAGCCCATCGCTGGGCTATGTGGTCGCCGACCATCAGCAGGGTGACGGCCGCGTGTTGATGTACTATTGGCCCTTTGTCGATCAACTCGCGGATGCCCGGCACACCTTGCTCGCACAGGACCACTCATTCTGGGCTGAACAGATCATGGCCGATTTGCGCCGAGTTCATCCGGAGCTAGACGACCTCGTAGAGCGCGTCGATCTGTATCGCTGGGGGCACGGGATGATGCGGCCCAGTCCTGGGGCGCTGTGGGGGCCGATGGCTGGTTGGCGACAGAAGCCAATGGAGCGGATATTTTTTGCTTCGTGCGATGCGACAGGGCTGCCCCTGTGCGAAGAAGCGATCTTTGCCGGTATGCTGGCGGCGGAGCGGGCCATGGACTGTCTCGGCGTGGCGTATTCTTCCTCGCTGGGAGGACTTGCGGATGCCTAGGCTGGGTGCGCTGTTTTTGCTGGTAGCCATTTTTTCGGCCGCGGTCTGCGCCATCGTCTATCAGCTACTCATCGGCAGCGTGTCGTCCTACTTTCTCGGCAATAGCGTCGAGCAGTTTTCTCTGACGATCGGCTTTTTTCTCGCCGCGATGGGGCTTGGCTCTTGGCTTTCGCGCTTTGTCGCCGACCACTTGCTGTTGACGCGGCTAGCCCAGTTAGAGATTTGGCTGGGGCTTTTGGGTGGGGTTTCGGTTGGCGTACTCTACGTGCTCTACGGATACACCGATCACTTTAGGGTCGGCATGTTGGCGTTGAGCACGGCGATTGGTGCGTTGATCGGCCTAGAAGTGCCGCTGATTACCCGGCTTTTGCGCGGGCACGGTACGCTGCGCGCGGCGTTATCTAATGTTTTGTCCCTCGACTATCTGGGGGCTTTGTTGGCCTCGTTACTCTTCCCGTACATCCTCTTGCCCTTCCTCGGCAGCCTACATACAGCACTGGTCGCCGGCTTGATCAACGCCGGCCTCGGCCTCGGCGTGGTGCTTGCGTTTAAAGAGGTGTTGATAGAGCAGCGCGCCTTCCGCTCGCTAGGAGTGCAAGCGCTTGTAGTTATTGCGGCGCTAGGGGCGTTAGCTTGGCAGGGAGAGGGGCTGCGGGCGCGATGGGAAAGCGACCTCTACGAAGACCACATCGTCCACAGCGAGCAATCGGCCTACCAGCAAATCGTCCTGACTCGGCGCGACGAACATCTGCGGCTCTATCTCAACGGGCATTTGCAATTCGCTTCCATTGACGAACACCGCTATCACGAAGCCCTAGTCCATCCGGCTATGGCGCTGGCTCCCTCTCGCGAAAGGGTTCTCATCATCGGGGGAGGGGATGGGCTGACGGCGCGGGAAGTGCTAAAATACGAGGAGGTCCAGCACGTCGATTTAGTTGATCTCGATCCGGCAGTGACTCGGTTGGGCCAGCGCAACATCTACTTGACGCGGCTCAACGACAACTCCTTGAACCGCCGCCAAGTTCGCGTGGTCAACGAAGATGGTTTTGTCTTTTTGCAGCGCGAACACGTGCCGTATGGAGCGATACTAATCGACTTGCCGGATCCCCGCGAGGAGAGCTTGGCCAAACTCTATTCGGTCGAGGCCTATAGGCTATGTCGAAAGTTGCTTAGCCCGCAAGGCGTCTTGGCGACCCAAGCTTCCAGCCCGTACCACGTCCGCGCGGCGTACTGGAGCATTGCCGCCGCCTTGGAGGAAGCGGGCTTTGCCGTCCACTCCTATCACTTGCACGTGCCCTCTTTTGGCGAGTGGGGGTTCCACTTGGCAGGACCCGCTGGACTAGACCCGACGACGGTCGCCTTCGCCGTTCCCACGCGCTATATCGACCGCCAAGTCTGGAGTGCCCTCGCGGTGTTTGACGGTGACATGACCCGCTTGCCTGTGCAGGCCAACCGACTTGATAGGCCGGTGCTAGCGCGTTATTATCGACAGGGTCGGGGTACTCAGTTTTGAAAGGACATGTCAGATGGGTTTAAGGAAATGGTTCGGTGGTCGCCAAGACGAGGACGAACCGACCTATCAGGAGTACTCACTCAGCACCATGAAGGTGGGTTTTCTAGTCGATTACGACCTCAAAACGTGGCAAGTCACTGGCCGTGGAAGCTATGACTACGAAGGCTATACTACCGAGGAATGGGAATTGCAGGCTGATGGTCAGGTGTGCTTCCTCGAGCGCGCCGTAGAAGACGGCAAAGCCTATTGGACTTTAACGCGGGCGATTGGCATCAACGAAATCGAAGGCGATATTGCCGCGGTGATCATCGCCGAAGGCGACCCGCCTGAAATTGTACGGTTTGAGGGTGATGAGTACGTGGGGAGCACGAGCGACGCGGGCCTGTACCGCAAAGACGGCACCGACGCGGAGCGCGAATTTGTCAACTGGTCGTTTGAAGGGGAAGAAGACAAGGTGCTTTTCATCAGCCAGTGGGGCGAGCGCGACTTTGCCGCGTACGCAGGCTTGGAGGTAGAAGAATACCAATTCACCGACATCCTGCCGGTGGAGGAGGGCACTTGAAATGGCTTGGCGCGTAGCGGCCTTAGCGCTGTGGGGTTTGATTGCCTGCGGGTCAAAAGACCCGGTGCGGGAGCTAATACGCGACTTAGATCGCTATCCCGAGTACTCGCTGATCGTCGATGATACTCGTATCGAAGGCTCGTTTTTTCCCGACTACGCCCTGCGCTTTCAGGTGTTGACGGCTGCGGGGCAGCGCGTCGCCGGGCGCGATACCATCGTGTACGAGGAGCGCCGCACCGATTGGATGGAAGTCCGCGAAGAGACCTTCTACCGCTACGAAAAGTATGTCGGCATGGTAGTGGCCTCCAAGTCGCTAGATGGTCGCCGCACTGGCACTAGTCAAGCGCACCCACCTGGCTATCAGTACGTCGGCAATCCCCAGTACGGGTTTTGGGGAGGCGGTGGGTTTTGGCAATTTTACGGCCAGTACGCGCTGATGCGCGACTTAATGGGAGGATGGGGCGTTGGCCGGGGCGATTGGGAGGACTACCGCCGCAACCGGGAAAGGGGTCGCCCGTACTACGGGCCGACGAAGGGAGGCCGCCCCACTTTTGGGTCGCGCGGCTCGCAGACCCAAAAGACGCGACCGCAATTCTACCAGCGCCAGCAAAGCCGTCGCCAAGCCTTTAGTGGTCAAGTCAAAAACCGCATGGGCCGCACCACTTCCGGGTGGGGACGCGGTTCCTCGCGCTTTGGAAAATAGGGGGAACGCAGTGGACAATATAGTGCAGATGGCCCAGTCCTTAGTCTATCTTGTAGAGGCTTTCGTCCTGCTCTTCGTTGCCAAGCAGGTCTATGCCCGAGTTTTTCGCCGGGTCAATCTCAAAGACGAACTCTTCGGTCGCAACAACCACGCGATGGCCGTTGCAGTGGGCGGCTATTTCTTTGGGATTTGTTTGGCGTTAGGAGGGGCGTTGAGCGGCCCTTCGCTCGGCTGGCAAGCCGACCTGCTGGGCATTGCCCAGTACGGTCTCTTGGCGATTGTCCTGATGGTCGTCGCCGGCGTACTCTGCGAGCGGGCGCTCCTGTTCCACTTCGACAACCGCAAGGAGGTCATCGAGGATCACAATATGGGGACGGCCTTTGTCGAAGCGGGGATGCACATTGCCAATGGCCTGATTGTGCTGGCCATTGTGTTGGGTGAAGGGCCGCTGTGGAGCGGTGTGGTTTTCTGGCTGCTGGCGCAAGTGGTGCTGGTGGTGGCTGGGCTGCTCTACGAGTGGATTACCCCACATTCGATTCACCGCGAACTAGAACGCGACAACGCCGCGGTCGGCTTGGCCTTCGGCGGCGTGCTGGTGGGCATGGGCAACATTGTCAGCATCGCCGCGGCCGGCGACTACGCAGGGTGGATCGAAAGCCTCAAAATTTTTGGCATGGACGTGGTCTTTGGTTTTGTCGCACTCTACGTCATCCACAAGTTGACCGATATGCTCTTGGCACCTAGCGTGCGCTTGGGTGCCGAACAGGTCGAAGAGCAGCCGAATGTGGGTGCCGGGCTTATAGAGGCCTTCGGCTACGTGGGTGGATCGATCCTAATCGTCTGGATCTTCTGAACTATCCTGTCGGCTCCGATGCCACTGCCATAGTAGAGTCGGCCCACCGACGAAGACATAGGTCAGAGTTGCTAAAGCATGGGTCAATGTGGCAGTGGCCAAAGCAGTGGCAAGGGGTACTGTATAGAGGCGGTGCAGGGCTTCGCCGAAGAGGAGGTGATACGAGCCGATTCCTCCAGGCGTTGGAATGATCACTCCGATAGACGATATGGCCATGACTACTAGCGCCGCTACTGCGTCGAGGTCGTATGTCTGGTCCAAGCCCATGCCGACAAAAGCCGCGTAGATAATAAATATATAGGCTGCGTTGAGGAGGACCGAGCTGACTATAATTTCAAAGTACGCCGTCGGTTGTTGCCGCAAGGCGGAAAGCCCGCCGATGAAGGTCTCGATGATTTCGAGGACCCGCTCGCCGCTTCCCCAAGCGTGCCGTGCGAGTAGCGGGCGAATTACAGCTAAAATTTTTTCCCGATAAACCGATACCAAGACCAAGGCACCGAGTGCAACTAAGCAGCCGGCTAGGGCTAGTAGGCCGACGGTGTCCCGATCGGCACCGCCCGGCATCCAAAGTACGGGCAGGGCAATATCGATATAGACGATGAGCCAGAACAAGACGATGAGCCAAAACAGATCGAGAATGCGCTCCACCACTATCGTGGCCATCAAGGCGCTGATGCTCGCCCCAGTGGTCCACTTGAGGCTGACACACCGCAGAACCTCACCCGAACGCGGCACGGCCACATTGGCCGCATAGCATATAGCTAAGGCGAGCGACGCGTTGAGATTGCTTACCTGCGGCGCAAAGGGTCGCATCAGGACCAGCCAGCGCCAAGCCCGCAAGACCAAGGTCCCCAGCGTTGCAACGCACATGACCGCGGCCCAAACCGGCGAAAGGCCGGTCATGGCATCCCAGAGTTCGCCGCGGTTTATCCCCTCAAAGGCCCAATAAATAAAAAGCCCCATTAGGCCTAAGCTCAGCCCGTACTGGAGGGCTTGTTTCAGCATCTTGTGCATCGCGCAGGCAAACGCAAAGCAGGGGATCGCTAGATCCCCTGCTGCATGGCGGAAGGAATAGGCTGGGTGGGTTTGTTCAAGCCTGTATGGGTTGAATTTTGCCCATTTTCTCTAATAGATCGATGACCTGCGCGGCCGCCTCCGAGGGCGTTGCTGTGTCGGTTTCGATGATCAATTCAGGCTTTTCAGGTTCTTCATAAGGGTCTGAAACACCGGTAAAATTGGGTATTTCACCGGCTCGGGCTTTTTTGTAGAGGTCCTTGGGATCGCGCTCTTCACACAGCTCAATTGGAGTATTGACAAAAATTTCGACGAAATCGCCCTCTGCCATCAGCGCCCGCACTCCGT
>VXZF01000098.1 GCA_009845645.1 Gemmatimonadota bacterium
AGCACCGGACTTTTAATCCGTAGGTCCTGGGTTCGATTCCCAGTGGGCTCACCAAGCAAAACAGGCACTTGCGATCTCTCGCAGGTGCCTGTTTTGCTTGGTTTTGATTTCGTTTACGTGAGCCGTACCACGTCCTCCTTGACGATCTCCTTGACATGGGTGTAGTGAGCCGGAGCCATCAGATCTATAGTCTGCGGCGACAAGCGGTCGTAGAGGACTTCCGGGACCGCAGCTTGGCCCTTGAATTGGGGCCGATAGCGCAACACCAAGGTGCGTCGCAGGCGATCTTTGGGCTTCCATTGCAAGGTCCCGTGGGCCAACATTTCCGTCATTACCACGACGTCTCCAGCCCTCGGCGTTACATTGACAACCCCAACAGGTAAGTCCTCCAATTCGGCGGTGACGCCGCCGTTGAACAGGCTGGGCGGACGCGCAAACGCCGCCTTGTGCGAGCCAGGGACCACCAACAAGCCGCCGTCGCCTGGGAAGACGTCGTCAAAATAGGGGAAGATGACAAAATCGTCGCAGAAGATGCGATCCTCGCGGGTGTCGTAGCGCGTACTTTGCCAGCCGAAGTCTTCGCGAGCACAATGCAGGCGCGTCGGCTCGTGTCGGTGACTATCTATCAACAGGGTGCCCCGGGAAAAAGCAGGCCGATCGTGGGTGAACTCTTTGATGATGGGCCACAGGGTCGGGTGGAAGATCAAAGATTCGAGCGCCTTGTCGAAGGCGAAGCCGTTGGCGTAGAACTTGCCGTCGTCGGAGCGGGAAAAGCCCTCGGGCAGCTCGTCGTCGGGCGTGACCATATAGCGATCAATAGCTGCTCGCGCGGCTGCTAGTTCGCTGTCGCTGAGCACGTTGGGAAGGCTCAAATAGCCGTTGATGTCGAACAAATAGCGCTGTTCGGGGGTCATTTACGTCCCCGCTTCCATCGGCAGCATGGTCTCTAGGGTAAAAGCCGCGGCGTGTTTGTGCCCTCCACCGCCGTAATCGCGCGCGATTCGGCCTACATCCGCGGCCGCATCTCCCTTGGAGCGCAGATTGTACACGACCTTGCTATCGGGACGAATGAAGAACACCGCGGAAAAAGGATGTCCTTCGGCGAGAGCATTGCCGATTTCAGAGGTCAGAAACGTAGCATTGGTAATGGGGACGCGAAATCCGCTGATGGTAGTCCAACCGTGGTACCGGACGCGCGGTCGGATGAGTCGGTGTTGGAAGCGGAGAATGGCTTGCCCTTCCACGGCGAGGGCTTGGGGGCCGCGCTCGGCGATTTCATCCCACACCGCAAAGTCGCGTGGGTACGAAGCGAGAGCGGCGTTGACGGCCTTAGAGTCGACCAAAGCCCACCGCCACAGGTCGCGGTCTTCAGTATAGGACACCAGCCAAGGGACGGCGTCGGCACTGCTCTGAGAGCGGGGATCGAAAAAGTATTCCCAAGTCATGCGTGCCCCAGATTTGCCCTCGGCGAATACGCAGTAGTCGAGCCCGGCCAAGGCGTCCGCAGCCGTCTCGTGATGATCCAAAACCAAGAGCGAGCGGGCGTGATCGTGCATCTCCATGAGCTGTGCCCGCTCGTAGCTGAAGTCGAGGATGACGACGTCGCGGTCGGCCGTAGCCGGCGGGTCGGTGTTGTATTGAACCGCCTTAAACTCGGCTTGCGGATTGACATAGCGGCGGTAGACCCACGCGGCACAGAAGCCGTCGTTGCAGCCTCCGTGGAACAGGACCAGCGGTTTCATAGATTGAGGCCCCTTCCTTGACAGGGATGAGAGGCGGGCGATATGTTTTTCTCAATATATCGCGTCCCCTGTACATCGGAAAGGCCAAAGTGGAACAGACTACTCCTGTAATCAAAGCGTATCTCAATCCGTATTGCCCTTGGAGTCCAGGCGTGCGGACGGTACTCGATAGAGCCGGATTACCATACGAGGAACTGGATATTACCCGCGACCGCAAAGCCTTTGCGGAAATGGTTGCTAAGAGTCGACAATACGCTTCTCCCTGCGTCGAAATCGACGGCGTTATGCTGGCCGATGTCGGAGGAGCGGAGGTCGAGGCGTGGTTGCAGCAGCGCGGTTTGCCATGTTGAGCAAGACCGGGGTGGGGTCGTTCTGCTTGATGGTCTTGTGTGCAGTCTCTAGTCGCCCGGCTCGAGCAGAGGCCGAGCCGCTGATTCTCGACTTGCAAACCGGGTTGGCTTTGGTGCAAGAAAACAACGAGCGCCTGTTGCAAGCCCGCATTGACCTGCTGCGCGGGCGCGAGGAACTCCGCGTAGCGCGAGCGGCGGGGTTGCCGCAAGTCGATGCCTCCTTCACGTATAGCCGCAATTGGCTGCTGCCTTCTTTTGTCTTTGCCGGTAATGCCGTCAGGATCGGCACGGAAAACAATCTCACAGGCGTCGTGAGCGTGCGCCAGCCGCTCTATGCCGGAGGCCGCATTCGCGCTACTGAGGACATGGCTCGCCGCCAATTTGCCATGCTCGGCGAAACCGAGCGGCAGACAACTCAGCTTGTGCTAGCCGAGGTCGAGGAGCGCTTTTACGACCTGCTCCTAGCCGAGGAATTGCGCACCGTGTCGCACTTGGCGCTGGCGTGGGCTAGACGCAATCTGGCCCAAGTGGAGGCACGGGCGCAGGCTGGTCGGGCCGCTGAGTTGGACCAGTTGCGCGCTCAGGTACAGGTCTCAAACATGCGGGCCGACTCCATCAGCACCGAAAACAACCTGCGACTGGCCACGATGGCTCTCAAGGATGTCGTTGGTTTAGACTTGGACCAAGCCATAAAAGTGCGGGGAACTTTCCGCACTGAGACGACGCTCGATCTCGATGATCTGGACGCTCTCGTCGCCTTGGGCCTAACGAAGCGACCAGAGTTGGCACACGTCGAGCAGGAAATAGGATGGCACGAGCGGAAGATCGCAGCCGATCAGGCGTCCACCCGGCCTAGCGTGGAACTAGTAGCCGCTGGGCAAACCCAGTTCCAAAGCGACGAGTTCGACCTAGCCGATCGGGAGTGGCGCAAGAGTTGGAACACTGGACTAGTAGTGCAAATACCGCTTTTCGACGGGCGACTCACTGGGGCCCGTGTAGCGCAGGCGCGGCAGGATCTGCGCCGGATAGAGTACGATCATCAGCGAATCGCGAGAGAAGTGCGGTTGCAAATCCAGCAGGCCTATTATGCGGTCGAGGAAGCCAGCCAGCGCATTGAGGCCCACCGCGATGCAGTATTACAGGCCGAGAAGGGGCTGGAAGTCGCCGAGTTGCGCTATGTGAGTGGGGTAGGCACGCAACTGGAAAATCTGGATGCACAATTGGCCCTAGTAGAGGTGCGCACGCAAAGCGCTGTCTCGCGCCGCGACAAGGCGCTTGCCCTGATGCGGCTCGAACAGACCGTGGGAGTCCTCGGCGAATAGCCACAAACACTTAACAGAAAGGGAACGGCATCATGGACGATAGACAATACACAGTTAGGGCTTCGCATTGCGACCATCGGGCGAGCGAGGAAGAAATCTACGAGGTACTCAAACGGACTACCGATCCACTGGATCGCTCTTGGAAGAAGCTGGAAAAGGCGCGACGGATCGTCTTAAAATTCAATATGATCAAGCCGCCGGAGCGCATCGAGTACTTCGCTGGCCGCCGCAGGGAGTTGGTAGATGATGCCGTGGCCCGCGCGGTGCTGCGCCTGCTGCGGGAGCGGACTACAGCCGAGCTAATCGCCACCGACACCTACCCCTATGGCAACGGCCATGTAACGCCCGACGACTTTAACTACCGCTATATTCTGGACGACTTTGGCGTCCGCTATGTGGACTCGAATTTGCCTCCCTTTGCCACGTACGACGTGCCCGGTGGCGGCTGCATGTTCGACCGCTATCTGCTCAATGCCATTTTTGCCGAGGCCGACGAGGTGGTATCCATCGCCAAGATGAAGAATCACGCCTTTATGGGCATTACCTTGACCCTGAAAAACCTCTTTGGCCTGCCGCCGATGATCCCGCCGGAAGGGCGGACGCGGTCGTATTACCACCATCTCATCCGGCTTTCCTACGTCCTGCCGGACTTGGGCATGATTACCAAACCCTGCCTCAACATCGTCGAGGCCCTCACTGGCCAATGGGGCCGCGAATGGGGCGGCGAGGGCCGGATTTGCAACGCTTTGATGGCTGGCGATCATCCGGTGGCGACCGATGCCTGCGGCATGACCCTGATGGGCCACGATCCTCACTCCGATTGGCCGACCCCACCTTTCCGCCGCGACCGCAACCACCTGCTGATAGCTGCCAGGCACGGCTTTGGCACAGTGGATTTGAACGAGATCGATTTTGTGAGTGAGGTCGAGGCTCCGCTGGCCGAATTTGACTCCGTATCTACGGACTCAGACGCCACAGTGGCCAACTGGCGGCGCACCACCTGCGAGCAAGGGCTGATCTACCAAGACGAACAGCGGAAGCTCATCGACCGCTATCGAGGGGAGTTCATCTATATGCAGGACGGCCAAGTGGTGTGGAACGGCATTGATCCGAGCAACCTCGGCAGCCGCCGCAAACTCAGCGGCGACAAGAAGGATAGCGCTCTTTGGCTCAAGTACGTCGATCCAGCAGAGGGGGAAGGGGAGCGCTTTGAGCGCTACAGCGAGTGTTTGCGCTTGGCGTCTTAACGCAGGAGGAGCAGATGATTAGGGGGGACAAGGAATTGCACGTAGTCGGCGACCGCGTGCTAATCCGGATTGACGACATGGAAGAGCGCACGGCCGTGGGGCTTTATTTGCCGCCGACCGCCTTGGAAAAGGAGAATGTGCAAAGCGGGCGCATCGAAGAAGTGGGGCCGGGCGTTCCCTTGCCGCCGAAAGCCGATGATGATGGCGCGCCTTGGGAAGAGGGGGGCGAGCAGATGCGCTACATCGGCCTCCAAGCCAAGAAAGGCGACCACGCCATTTTCCTGCGCAAGGACGCGGTGGAAATCAAGTTCGACGACGAGAAGTTCATCGTCGTGCCACAGGCGGCGATTTTGGTGCTCGTCCGCGATATTGCCTGAGGGCCGAGAAGAGCGCAATCCATGACCCCAGCCGCCTTCAGTCAAGGTCCGCTCCTCTGGTCTGGCGAACACTGGATTCTCTATCTACGCCCGCCTAGGAGCCAAGTCGATAGCGGACAACTCAGTCTATACTGCGCCGCATATAGCCCCGCAGGCCGGGGAACGGTGGCCTATATCGATATTCCCGGCTCCGAGAGTCTAACCGCCGTCTGCACCGATAACCCTGACTTGGCCGATTTTATTACTGACACTATGATTCGCGGCAGCAATAATCCATTCGACCGCGATCTGCCCCAACGGCCAGCTATCTTCAGCCGCGCCGGTCGCATCGACCTCAATCCTTCTTGGACTATCCAAAGCGAGTCCCACACTCTGACTGCCACTTGGGAGGAACTGGAAAGCCCCCTAGTCGGCCCGCCCACCGTCAACCCGCACATCATCTTCACGGTGCTGATTTTTGCCGCCGCTGGACAGATGCAACTCAACGGCGTGGCTGTACCCGGCAGCCCTTATCCCCGCGACGCTTGGAGCAAAAGCTTGGGTCAAGCCCGCAGTTCCTGCTGCTTTGCGTTGGCCGAAACCATGATAGCCGGTTCAGAGTGGGGACGACCAGCAATATAATAGCCCGGATCGCTCAAGCGGCCCGGGCTATTTTCGTGAAATACTGTAGAGGGTTTAGGATTTAGAAGAAAGATCCCTGCTTGAGAAATTCCACCGGTGCTTCTTGGCCCCAGCCCCGCGTATAGTAGTCCTGCATGGTCAAGGCCAGCAGGATGCACAGCCAGAAGAAGCCGGCGACCGCAAAAAGCCCGACCAGCTTGGGG
>VXZF01000520.1 GCA_009845645.1 Gemmatimonadota bacterium
CGACGATATAGGGTATGCTGCCAAAGGCGGCAATCGAGCTTAGGCCGCACAGGCCGATCAGCAGTTCCACCGCGCCAAAGGCAGCCAACGGCGTGCGCCAGCGATCGATCAAGCGCGCCCCGAGCGCGGCCCCACCGGCCAATCCCAGCAGGAAGGCAACGAGGATCGTGCTCAGGGTTTGGGCGGTAGCACTTTGCAGGAGCATCGCCAAAAGCCGCGTCCACAGCACCTCGTAGCCGAGGGCCACAAACCCCGAAAGCGCAAATCCCCCCAGGACCAATCGACCCTCTAAAGTGGTGGGCACCGCATCCCGTCCTACGCCCGTCTGCTCCTGCTGACCACCTCGGCTCCAGCGATAGGCGACCAAGGCGATGAGCAGGTTACCCGCCGCCGCCGCGTACGTGGTGCCGCTGACGCCCAGATATTCGAGCGCGAAAAAGGCCGCCACCGCGCATCCTGTGGCCGCGCCTAGCGTATTGGCCGCATACAGTCGTCCCATGTCCCCGCCGACTCGCTCCAAGCGGTGCGCCACGGCCTTGCTCAGCGTCGGCAGAGTGGCACCCATGAGGGTAGTCGGCACCAGCAGCAGCGCGAACGCGAGCACCAAGCGGACGAGCACAAAGGCCCCGTCTATCCCCTGCAAAGAGCCGTATAGCGCCGTGTACACCTCGTCTAAGCCTGCAAGCAGAAACGGAAATATCAGAGCAAAGACGCCGATGCCCAGTTCCAACAGCGCGTAGAGCCGCAGGCCGTTACCCCGGCGGTCGGCAACCCGCCCGCACCAATAGCTGCCCAAGGCGAGACCGGCCATAAAGGCGGCTAGGACAATGCTGACGGCAAAGGTGCTGACCCCGAACACGGGCATCAACATGCGCACCCAGACGACCTGATAGACGAGGGAGCAGGCCCCGGAAAAAAAGAACAGGATCAGCAGAGCTAAGGGAGTTTTGCTCACGGTCGGCCCTTTGTATAGCAATCCGTAGTCATCTGTAAATGATAAGCAAGGGTTGATTCCCCAACACTTTCAAAAAGTCATTCCGGTGAATACTATGATCCAGAGGGAAGGTCTGAGTGGCGATTTTCAATCCAAATTCACACCGACCAGTTTTGTGCTTAATTACGCTATTGAGTAAAATTACTCAGTAGCGTAATTTACTCTGTATGGCCTCCTTCCAACGTCCCCAAGTCGCCACCCTCTACAGCCGGCTTGCCGAGCCTCCCCGGCAGCTTATAGCTCTGTTCGGGCCGCGCCAAACCGGCAAGACCACCATCGTGCGCCAAGCACTGCGACAGATCGACCTCGGAAGCCGCTACTTGGCTGTCGATGAACCCGACTCTACCGAATTTCGCGTCCCATCCGCTGCAACGGAGGCGACCTTCCTTGCACCCCAAGTCCGAGACGCGGAATGGTTGGTGCGCCACTGGGAAGAAGCCCGGCGCGAGGCGGAGCAATTGGGGGGATTCGTGCTGGTGTTCGACGAGATTCAGAAAGTTCCCCAGTGGTCGGAGACCATCAAGGGATTGTGGGATGCCGATCGCGCCAGAGATTGGCCCTTGCACGTGGTCATCCTCGGCTCGGCCCCGCTGCTCATGCAATCAGGATTGAGCGAGAGCCTCGCCGGTCGCTTTGAATCTATCCGCGTCACGCACTGGTCGTTCGACGAAATGTCCGCGGCTTTCGACTTCGACTTGCCGCATTACTTCTATTTCGGCGGCTACCCAGGCGCGATTCCATTCGTTCGGGACCCGGATCGGTGGCGCAATTATATCCTCGGAGCGCTAGTCGATCCTAATATCGAGCGTGACCTCCTCGCCATGACCCGAGTGGACAAACCGGCTCTGCTGAAGCGGCTCTTTGAATTAGGTGCTGTCTATTCCGGGCAAATCCTGTCGTACACCAAGATGCTGGGACAGCTCCAAGACGCCGGCAATACGACCACCCTAGCGCGCTATCTCGATTTGCTCGCAAGCGCCGGTTTGCTTGCCGGGGTACCGAAATACGCGGGCCGAGTGCATCGGGTTCGCTCCTCAAGCCCCAAGCTCAATGTGCTCAACACCGCCCTGATGACCGCCGGTTCGGGGTATTCCTTCGCTGAGGCGCAGGCGGACCGCAGCTTCTGGGGGCGCATCGTCGAGAGCGCGGTCGGCGCACACCTATTGAACACCACAGCATCCGACATCCGTCTTCACTACTGGCGAGACGGGACGCACGAGGTGGATTTCGTCCTGCAGCGGGGCGCTCGGATCGTCGCCATCGAAGTGAAAAGCGGCGCGAAGAGGATGCCCTTGGGAGGCATGGACGAGTTTGAACGGTGCTTTAGTCCTTGTCGTTCGCTGCTTGTTGGGGAAGGCGGGATACCGCTGAATGAATTTCTCACAGTGCCCGCCCATTACTGGTTCGAGGAAGCGTAATGCCACCGATAGCTAAAGCAATCGGCTTTACCCTCTCCGGCTCTACCGCCGCGACCCGGCATGGAACCGCGTCAAGTTTGAACCTACTCAGCAAGCCAAAACGCCTTGTGGGTTTCGGCTTCATCGCCGTTTCAATCCCTATCCCTCTGCCGACTCAAGTCGGCCGTCTCACGGGAGGTATCTATGAACGTGATCGTCCCCCGTACCTGCACCGAAATCTCAGCAGGGAATGAGGATCAGCATCGGGAGAAGGAATCCCGGCCTCTCAAAGAGTTTCGGGATGTGCCAGCCTATGTATTGCTCGGCGACCCTGGGGCAGGCAAGACGACTGCGTTTGAGGCCGAGTGCGAGGCGCTTGGGGAGACGGCCTATTCCCATGTGATCACCGTCGATGAATTCCTCACATACGACGTGAGAGATCTTCCACCCGAATGGCGAGAGAAGACACTGTTCATTGATGGACTAGATGAGGTTAGGGCTGGCGCACAAGGCGAGAGCGCGTTTAGAGAAATTCGGAAGCTTCTTCGGGCACTAGGCAAGCCGCGCTTTCGGCTGTCGTGTCGCCAAGCGGACTGGCTAGGGACCAATGATCAGGAGCGTCTAGAATCCGTGTCGCTGGATTCCAAGGTGACGGTGCTACGCCTCGATTCCCTAACAGTCTCTGACGTGGAGAAATTCCTGAAGGATCGGTCGGATATCCCAGACGCCCATACATTCATCGAGATAGCCAAAGAGAAAGGAGTAGACGGACTACTCACCAATCCCCTAAGCCTTGATATGTTGGCCGAGGCGGTCGCTAGCGGCAGAGGCTGGCCGGAGAGCCGTAAAGAGACTTTCGAGATGGCTTGCCATAAGATTGTTGCCGAGCATCACCCGGTACATAAAGAGGCGCAAGCGTCGAAAGGTTATCCTTCATCCGATCAGCTTCTGGACGCCGCCGGACGACTCTGTGCCATTCAATTGATTTCGGGGGTGGCTGGGTACACGTTGCGCGGCCAGCCGGACGAAAATTATCCCGCTCTGGACCAGTGCGACTCCGACAGCCTTGAAATGCTTCGTTATGCACTCGCCACAAAGCTATTCAAGAGCGTGTCCGATAACCGCTTCTCCCCAGTTCACCGCCACATCGCCGAATTTCTTGGCGCTCGTCACCTCGCCAGAGTCATCAAAAGCGGGCTTCCTGCTCGACGCGTAATCGCCCTGATTGAGGGAAAGGACGGAACCGTGGTTACGGAGATGAGGGGCTTGTCCGCTTGGCTCGCGGCCCATTGCGAGAAAGCTCGGTCGGACCTCATAAAGCGCGACCCTATCGGTGTCGGGCTATACAGCGACATTCGCGAGTTCTCCACCGACAATAAACGTGCGCTTCTGAAATGCTTGAACCGCGAGGCGTCCCGACTCGATTCCGCGTTTCTGAAAACTACGGCTTTTGGTGCGCTCCCGCAGGAACATGTACGGGAGAACGAGCGGATAACGGCGATAGATATAGAGCGACTACGTCCCTCTTGGGCCACCCCCCCCAAGTCTCTGGCAAAAGAACAAGAACGAGAGGAATGGCTTAACCGTGTCCGGTCTAACAAGACCGCACTGCGTGAAAATCGCGCCACGCTCGATCTACTTTATCGCATAGGATTCGAGTACTTCGGATTCTTCTATGATTTCAATGGCGATAAAGGACTGAAGTCCATCGAGAAGTGGCTTCTAGGCGACCACGGTTTGATCAATGCCGCTCTTGAGGGCCTTCGGGGCGCGATTAATCGGGAGGAGGTTCCAGATGCCGAAGAGATTCTCGGTCTTAAAGAGAAGGGCCGCACACATTATCTCGGCTTGCCGTTCCTTGCGGGATTGGCCGAAGTCGAAAGGACAACGCCGGAAGACTCATCCCAATGGGACGACGACCAGATTCGCACGGCGCTCGCTTTCTATTACTCTACGTCCCATGCCGATTATCGACCCAAATGGTATCAACGACTGCTTGTGTCGCGTCCCGAGATCGTCGCCGAGGTGCAGGTGCAATCCGCCGTTTCTGAATTCCGCAGTGGTCGTGAGCATATATACAAGCTATGGGAACTCGCACACGATCCAAACCACTCACAAGTCGCCAAATACGCAAGCCTACCCCTACTACACACCTTTCCGGTTCGCTGCAAGCTAAATCAGATTGAAAATCTAAATCATCTGCTATGGGCTACACTGCAATATACCGATAGATCATCGCTTCAGGAGCTGATTAAAAAGAAGCTATCCCGAAAGAGCATGAATGACGCCCAGCGCGTGTATTGGTTGGCAGCGGGCATCATCGTTTCGCCGGGGACGTACAATGATCTCCTGAGAGATTTCGTACGGGGTCGAGAAGGCCGAATCCTGCATCTAACGGCATTCTTTTGCCCTCAAACTTCCGCTCTCCTCTCGTCATTCGGTGAGTCGAGGATTGCGTATGAGTTGGGGATTCCGGGATTGGAACTCCTCATACACCTCGTCGGAAGCTACGTCGGATCTGATAAGTGGAAGGAGGGAGGACTGGTTACGCCTGCACAGCAAGCCTCTCGCCGCGTCAACGGCCAGATACAACGTCTCGCCGCGTCTCCCACCAAAGACGCGACCGACGCCTTGGACCGCCTTCTTGCCAACCCAGCGCTATCCCGCTGGCACGATATACTATTGCAGGCGCAAGATGCCCAACGAATGATTCGCCGCGACGCCAGCTATCGCCACCCCACTATCGAGCAAGTCTGCCAGACGTTGAATGGCGGTACGCCCGCCAACCCCGGCGACCTCGCGGCTCTCCTGATGCACCGGCTGCGCGGGCTCGCCGACCAGATACGAGACGGCAGTACCGACGACTGGAGTCAGTACTGGAACGAGCCGCACGGACAGATTCCCACTCCGAAGCACGAAGACCGCTGCCGTAAGGCGCTGCTTTCGGATCTGCAACAGCGCCTCCCGCAAGGAGTCGATGCCCAACCCGAACGGCAGTACGCTAACGATAAGCGAGCCGATATACGCGTTTCATACGAGAATTTTCAGGTGCCGGTAGAAATCAAGAAGAGTACGCACCGCGATTTATGGAGCGCATGTAAGAACCAACTGATCAAGCTGTACACGAGTGCCCCAGACACAGACGGCTACGGCATCTACTTGGTGTTCTGGTTCGGCAAGGAACACACCCAAGCATCTGAGGAAGGCCGCCCTGCCAACCCCGAAGAGCTGAAAAAGCGGCTAGTAGCGACCCTATCGCCCGACGAAGCGCGCAAAATCTCGGTCTGCGTGATCGACGTAAGCCGACCCGATTAATCGCAACAATCGCT
Source organism: Gemmatimonadota bacterium (assembly GCA_009845645.1). Classification (GTDB taxonomy): domain Bacteria; phylum Latescibacterota; class UBA2968; order UBA8231; family UBA8231. The sequence continues at coordinate 5,721 of VXZF01000520.1, forward strand.
ATCCAGCATTTTCAATCGGCTGGTAGAAGTAGTAGCAAAGCCCGTCCGGGGCGACTACGAAGAAAACCTGATATTTCTTCCCATCGCGCTCGTCCACGCGCCAATTGCCCGTCTCGACGC
>VXZF01000099.1:0-3797 GCA_009845645.1 Gemmatimonadota bacterium
TCAGCACCCTTTTCTTCCAAAATGCGAACCACCTCCAAATCGCCGAACCGCTCCGCCTCCATCAATGCTGCCCTACCGTCATTAGTTCGGGCGTTGACATCGGCACCTTCGCCCACCAAAAAGCGAACCATCTCTACGCCATTGGGGGCGGTTTGTATCAAGGCCGTTTCGCCTATATCTGTTCGGGCGTCTATCTCAGCACCGTTTGCCACCAAAAAGCGAACCATTGCCAAATCGCCGACCCTAGCCACCATCATCAAGACCGTCCAGCCGTATTTAGCTCGGACGTTGATTCCGGCACCGTTTGCTACCAAAAAGCGAACCATCGCCAAATCGCCGCTTAAAACAGCCCAGTGCAAGGCTGTCTTGCCATCCTCAGTTCGGGCATTCGCTCCTGCTTTCGCCACCCAGCGTTCTACCAAAGAGCGTACAACCTCTACATGGGCAATCCCGATCTTTGGATCGCCGCCCCAAGAAGCCAAGTCTAAGGCTGTCCAGCCGTTTTTATCTTCGGCGTTTATGTCAGCACCATTGTCCACCAAAAAACGTCCTACCTCTACATGGCCTTCCCCGGCCGCCACCATCAAGGCGGTTCTGCCGCTGCCAGTTTGAGCGTTGATATCGGTGCCGTTATCCACCAGCAACTGCACCATCTCTACATGGCCTTCCCCCGCGGCCACCATCAAGGCGGTCTCACCATGATCCGTCCGGGCGTGGATAGCCATCCCTGCATCCATAAATAGCTGCACCGCGAACAGATCTCCCTTTTCCACGCGATCGAAGAAAGAAGACTGGATATATTGAATTCCCCGCTCATTTAGCTTGCTGCGAGCCTGCTCAGGGGTTCGGTAGGAGCCACCAGTCGCATCCGGCTCGACGACCGTTTTGTCCCCACTATCCTCACCATATGCGACACTCACTATCAATAGGCTGACTAGGCCGATCACGCCTTTCCAACTTTTCATGCCGCCGTCTCCTCAACTGCGACTTCGCCAAGCTGCTGGCGCGGACCGAATCCCCAACCTGAGCAACTTGTATCTTGTCGTCCTGTGCAAAAAAGATACTTATGGTTTGCTACCTATCAATCATGTCCGGGGCTTGGACAAGGATAGCTAGCGCGCTATCTTGGTCTTTGGTTGTCCGAAGATCGGAACGTGGACAGAGATTACAAAGGAGCAAAGCCGTGGACAAACACCTCTACACGGTCTCAGAAGAAGAAAAGTACTACTTCGATCTGCGCGGCTACCTCGTGGTTCGCAACGCCCTCACCGCTGAGGAAGTAAGCGAATGCAACGCCGCCATCGACCACTTCGCCGACCAAGTCTCCGCCTACCCCGGCTCCCTCGCCCGCGATTCAAGTGCGCTACAAGGCACAACCAGCCGCCAGCAACTCACCGGCATGCTCGGTTGGCCGTCCCCCTACCGCGGACCCTTTCGCCGCCTGCTGGTCCATCCCACCGTCGTCTCTCGCCTCAACGAATTCAGCGGCCCGGGCTTTCGCCTCGATCACGGCCCCCTGCTCATCAGCGCCACCGAGGGAACCGAGGGGCACTACCTGCACGGCGCGGGCGAGCCTTTTAGCCCTGCCACTTGGTATCACCAGCAAAACGGCAAGATCTACTGCCGGGGCATCACCGTGGCTTGGCAGCTGACCGACTGCAACCCCGGAGACGGTGGCTTTGCCGTGATCCCCGGCAGCCACAAAACCTGCGAGCCGACCCCACCCGAGATCCGCTCGCTCGCAGAGTACGGAGAATTGGTCGTCCAACCTGCCATGCGCGCCGGTGATGTCCTCTTCTTCGCCGAGACCGCCACCCACGGCACTCTGCCGTGGAAGGGCAAGACGCAGCGGCGCTCCGTGCTCTACAAATACGCTTCCCGAGGCGCGGCCCGAGCTACGGGCAAATACTTCACTCCACAGGCGCGCTACGGCGCGTGGATCGACGAACTCACGCTCCAACAACAAGCCGTCCTGTACGGGCCAGGCGTCCACCACAAGGATTTGCCCCTGCTGGAATCCGACGGCCAAAAAACCTGGATTGCGGAGAGTTAACATGGATGCACGCGAACGCTACTTCTGGGATCTGACCGGCTATCTAGTCGTCCGCAACGTCCTCACCGCCGAGGAATTAAGCGCATGCAATGCCGCTGTCGATCACTGCATGGACCGAATGCTGCAAGGCCCAGACAACGGCGGCACCCAAGGCAGATCGAACGCACTCCAAGGCACCGGCCAACAGACCCTCCCCAACCTGCTCGAATTGCCCCATCCCCACTGCGAACCCTTCCGCCGCCTGCTGGTGCATCCCCAAGTCGTCTTACGCCTCAACGCAATGTGCGGCAAAGGCTTCCGCCACGACCACGGCCCCTGGGTCTCCTACAGTCCCAAGGGGACCGAGGGCCTCATCCTGCACGGGGCGGGCGAACCCCACAGACCCTACGTGGCCTACCACCACCAGAACGGCCAGTTCCACTGCGCTGGCGTCACCGTGACTTGGCAGTTGGCCGACTGCAAGGCCGGCGATGGCGGTTTTGCCTGCGTGCCGGGCAGCCACAAAGCCAAATTCCCCATGCCTGAAGGCGTGCGCTCGTGCGACGAGCCGCTGGACGTGGTCCACCAACCCGCACTCAAAGCCGGCGACGTCATTTTCTTTATGGACGGGGCCCAGACCCACGGCACCTTGCCCTGGAAAAGCGATGTACCGCGCCGCTCTGCACTCTACAAGTACTCAAGCCGCACCGCCACCCGCGGTGGCGTCTCCATCGAGTTAGCAGAGCCCGAAGTCTATTGGGACGAGGCTATCGTAGAGGGTATGACACCCGAGCAACGCGCCGTCATGTACGGCCCCTGTTCCAGTATAGCCCAGAAGCTGCATTTACAGGTGGACGCCGACGGCAACGTCGTGCTCGACAAGTAAGGAGATCTGAGGGTAAGGACCGGGTACATGTCAACACACACCCGTTAAGAAGCTGCCTGAAGACTCCAGTCCTCGCACCCGGCAAAGGGCATGTGCTCCCCCTCGACGTACTGCGGCCGCGGCGCGTACTTGTTCCCTACTGCGGGTATCACCTCGCCCCGGCACATAATGCAAGGGCTGCGATCCACGGTGACCTTGGTGCTGGTCGGAATGTAGCGCAGGGTAAGCCCAACCCGCCATTGGTCGGAAGTATTGGTATTGGACCCGTGAATGATACTGGGGTGATGGATGGAAATATCCCCCGCCTCCAATTCCAGATCAACGGCGTCGGCATCGTCGATCTGGTCGGGATGGATGCCGACGCCAAGGACGTACTTATCCCTATCGAGATCGACCATCTCGCTGCGCTTGAGCAGGCGCTTGGTGTGCGTCCCCGGCAAAACCCGCATACAGCCATTGGCCACCGTCGAGTCCGTGCCAGCCACCCACAACGTAGTGACTTCCATTGGCTCCAAGGGCCAATACGAGCCGTCCTGATGCCACTGCACGGCTTGGCCGGTACTGGGCTTTTTGGCGATATAGTGCGCCGCGAACATGGCCACATTAGGACCGAGGAATTGCGCCGCAATATCGACCAATCGGTCGTCGGTGACTAGACGATGCATAAAGGGATCGTGCACCATTAGTTCGTGATGCAATTGCTCGGGGCGCGTGCCCGGATTCTTTTTAACTAACCAGTGGACGTGCTCCACGGTCTCGGCGGCCAACTCCGCATCAATGGCCTTGTGGGCAATGCAAAAGCCCTGCTCGTCGTATGCTTGGCGCAGTGTCGTTTCCATTCGCTCTCTTGCCCTCCTAGGCTCGCCACGCTGGGTGGGT
>VXZF01000099.1:3897-5827 GCA_009845645.1 Gemmatimonadota bacterium
CAGTGTCGTTTCCATTCGCTCTCTTGCCCTCCTAGGCTCGCCACGCTGGGTGGGTGACATGCAGCAAATAGGCCCGTTCCGGCACGGTGATGATCGTCTGCGTACCCTTCTCAATATAACCCAAATCACCTACCTCGTATTGCACCGGCTCCTGACCCACAACTTGGACCTCCAAATGCCCCTCCAACATGAAAAAAACCTCGTCGTAATCAAAGGTCCACACCAACCGACTGGCCTCTAGATACTCGGTAAAACCGGCCGACAGTTTGTTGCCGACGCCAACAATAGGGTCGGAAACCTGCACCGTGGCACCGAGCACGTCAAAAGCGGCTAAATTTCTCTGGTTCTTCTCGACTTTATAGATCATGATGCACTCCTATTCCAACGACGCGGTGGGTTCTTTTTATCCAGCTTGAATTTCGCCATATTTCCTTCGCTCATGGCGTGCCGCTCTCCGGGCAGATGTGATAGAGCTAACGTACGAGAATCCCGTAGTTCCACCAACAAGGGCACTCGCCTCCCCAAGTGCCTAGGCCACAGGAGCCAGCCGCTTTGTCCTATCCGCAGACAAGGTCCATTCCTCCTGCCACAGCCCGAACCTTGGGACTGCTCTCCCAAGATTTGACTCCTTTCTTCGCTGGCCGCCCCCAGGCTCAAGCTCTAGAACGACTCGAAATCCTGGCCGCCTGGATGGCCAAGATAAATACCCAAAACCACGACGGCGTGACCTTGACTCCAGCCTTGGTGGAACACCTGTCCAGCGGCGATATCCACGCCCGCATCGCCGATTTGGCCCAGCGGCGCCGAGCAACCACGCTGGGCCAATTTGACCTGGACGACCTTTTACAGCGGGAGCTGGAGTACCGGCGCTACGCCTCCGAGGCACGGCGCCAGCCGACCTGGCCTCAGGACGAAGTCGAACAACGGCGCGCCTTTGACGCTTTGGAAATTCTCCCCCCCCAGCAGGAAGAGGATTGCTCCCTGACCGACCAAGACTACCTCGAAGTCCAGCGGGCGGCCTGGGAGGCGCGCGGCCTGCTCGATTTCCTGCGCCATTTCCGCGACCACACCCAAAGGCCCATCGTCGTGGTCGGCAACGAGCGCTACGGCCGCCTTTTTGTCGTCGAGCCCCTAGAGCCGCATTTGGCCGGCGACTTTGCCGTGCACTACGAGCGCACCCCCTCGCATCTCTCCATGCGCCTGACCGTGCCTCACTACACCGAGCGCTTTCAGCGCAATGGCTTTGCTCCCGAGTTCATGCGCTACTTGAGTGCCCACATGCCCCACGTGGTACTCGTAGATGTGTGCAGTCCCCGGGGCACTGAACGCTATACCAAAGTCCCCCGCGGCATCCGCGATCTAGTCAATTGGTTCATGGTTTTCAACCACCTCCGCACCCAAGGCGACCGCAGCCAGTACCAGGATCAGAGCGGCCTACCTCATCACTTGCTAGACGAGTTGGAAAAGTGGTACGAGTTTGTCGTCGTGCGGCGGCGCATTGGCCCGTGGATCGAACCCGGTCCAACCTACGCCATTAGTCACTGGGCTCCCGAACTGAAAGAGGAAGTGCTCATGGGCGATCTGGCCGTCCCCCGGCGACCGGCCACACCCGGCGACGAACCTCAGGTCATTTTGGCCAATCCCGCTCTGTATCGCACCGAGGGGGCGGACCTGCCCGAGTTCATGCGCCGCACCCAGCCCTATTACTTCAACGACCCAGAAAAGCGCATCCGCGAAGAGATTGTCCCCGGCTTTGGGACTCACGGCTTTGAAACCCGCGTGCGGGGCTGTACCACGGATCAGTACGTGGCCGCAGTACAGCGCGCTATGGGTCAGGCCCTGCAAAGGTGCGAGTCTCACTAGCCGTGATCCGCTGCCGACTCACCATTACTTCGCCCCTGCCCAGCGATTGGGGCCGCATTCCCTTTTC
>VXZF01000330.1 GCA_009845645.1 Gemmatimonadota bacterium
TGGTCCGTCAGATGTATTTCCACCCGCACCCGGGTCAACGTTTGGTTGGTCGTATTCTCCACTGTGCCGTAGAACGCATCTTGGCTGGGGCTATACGACATGATCAACCGTGCGCCGTTGCGCGTCTGGTCGTAGGACTGGTCGGGGGCCAGTTGCTGAGCTATGTCGCCGCCTTCGCTGCCTTCCCCACTTGAGGAGTTGGGAATGGGGCAGTTGCAGTCAAACACCTCTGGATGGATCTCATAGGCGTCGAAAGCTACTCCCGCCGCCAACGGCTCGTCATCAACCAACAGTTCAGTGGTCGCACTGGCACCCGGCGCTAAATCGCCGACTGGGGACGGCCCCAATTCGACGACCGTGCGCGTGCCCTGCTTGAGGTTGAGTTCGATCTGAACGGAGCAGGCAGTCAGCGCCATGGTGTTCTCGACGATGCCGGAGAACGAGCGCCTGACCGGGTCATAGGACATGGCCACGCGCACGCCGTTGACGACACCGTCAAATGACTCGTCGAGCGCGAGGATCGGACTCGATGGATCGCCTTCGCCGCCTTCGGGGCCTTCGGCATGGCCGCTGGTCTCATTACCCTCGCCTCCGCCGCCTTCACCGCCTTCGCCACCACCTGCACCGCTCCCGTGCTCACCTCTGCCTTCGCCGTCGCCACCTTGGTCGGTGACTAAACGGCCTGCTCTGCCTTCGCTACCTTCACGACCTTCGTGGCCTGCGCCTTCTGCGTTACCGCTGTGTTCTCCGGCCGACTCAGACCTGCCGGATTCAGCGTTTTCGCCGGCGGACTTCATTGGATTATCAGCACAGCTAATTATTCCAATAAATGCGGGAATCAGCACCGCAACGATTGGTTTGCTCATGTTGAGTTTCATGGTATCTCCTCCGAGTTAAGCGGGTAGTTCAGACTATGAACACCGCGTTGCTGCATTGTGCATTTTTTGCCATGGCATTGGACACCTATGCACTCTGCAATTTCCGTGCCAACGAAAAAGGCACTGAATCAAAGGGGTTTTGGGGCAGATTTTGGCACGGGACGCGGCAAATTTTTGTCGAGGACGGCAGAAATTTGCCGGGGAAGGCATTTTTCCGATAAATTCAGCAGAGGCTCAACACATGGCCCACACCATGGACCAATTTTTTATCAGGTCGCTATTCATTAGTTACTACGTGCGAAAAAGCGCATGAAGATCCGACTCCAAACCAAGACGACTCTCACCATTGCGCTGCTCGTGGTCTTGGTTTTGACGGCTAGTAGTTATCTATTCTACGACACGGCAAAGCGTGCGCTCGACGCCGAGATGGGCGAACGGCTCGTGGTGGTCGCCAAGACCTCTGCAGCGCAACTCAACGGACTCAACGGAAGCTACTTGCGCGTGCTCCAGCCGGGCGACGAAGACACGCGGTTGTACCGGAGGCTGCAAAAGCAGCTACAGTCTATGCGCGATGCTTCCGAAGCGCGGGCGATGTACGTGATCGACCTTGAATACAAAAGCCTCGTCGATTCCCGCGTCGATGTGCCCATTGGCAGTCAATACCACTCACTGGGCGAAGACAGAATCCATATTGATCAGGCCAAACGAGGGATAGGGGCGGCCTCCGTCGCCTTCCACGGCAAAGACGATGCTTTTTACCGATCGGCGTATGCGCCCATTCGCGACGAAGACGGTGGTATTGTCGCCATTCTCGCCGTGGATGCGAGTGTTCTGTTCCTCGAAACCCTCGCGGGGATGAGCCGCAACATGGTACTCATCGGCGTCGTTGGTACGGTTTTTGCAGTCGTTCTCAGCATCTTTTTAGCTCGGTCGATCGTCGTGCCGATTAAAAGACTTTCGCAAGCGACCCAACAGATCAAGGCCGGGGCGTTCGGGACGCAGGTTGAAACGCGCAGCAAAGACGAAGTCGGCGAACTAGCCACGACATTCAACGAGATGAGTATCGCGATTCAAGAGCGGGACCAGCAGGTGTCGCGCATGGCCGAGGAGCTTCGACAGCTATCGGCTGGGCTCGCCCATGAGGTCAGAAACCCGCTTAACGGGATGCGGATTTTTCTAGGCTTGCTCAAACGCCAAATCTCCGCCGACCCGAAAGCGGAACAACTGATTGAACAAGTGGATGGCGAAGTGCAGTCATTGAATCAGCTAGTCAGCGAATTTCTCGACTTTGCGCGGCCGACGCCGTTGCAGACCGAGGCGGTGGATTTGGCGGACGTAGTCGCTTCAGTGCTGGCGCTGCTCGATGCGGAGTTGCGTGCGGGCGCTGTCGAGGTCCAAACGGTAAACTTGGACACCTTGCCCACCATCGAAGCAGACGCCGACCAACTCAAGTGGGTGTTCACCAATCTGGTCAAGAATGCCGCGCAAGCAATCGACCAAGGCGGAACCATCGCCATCGAAGGTTTTGTCGATGCGGACGCCGATGCCATCCGCGTCGAGGTTCGGGATACTGGAGTGGGTATGTCCCCCGAGACGGCGGAACGCGCTTTTATCCCGTTTTTTACTACGAAAGATCAGGGCACGGGGCTTGGGTTGGCCATTGTCAAACGACTGGTCGAGCATCACCGCGGAACAATCGAATGCACGAGTAAGCAAGGCGATGGTACGACGTTTGCCCTCAAATTGCCGACGACTATGGAGCGAGAAAGACAGGCATGAGCCGGATACTGATTGCCGACGACCATAAAAGCACCAGAGAAGGGCTCGCCCTCGCGCTTGGGGGGTTGGGGTATTCGACCCATGTTGCGTTTGACGGAGAGGATGCCATCGCCGCGGTCGAGAAGTACTCTTTCGATTTGGCCATGGTCGATATCCAGATGCCAAAGAAGACCGGGATTGAAGTCCTCGAAGTCTTTGCTGAGATCTCGCCCGAAACGAGTGTCGTAATGATGACAGCTTTTGGCACGATCGAGTTGGCCGTTGAGGCTATGCAGAAAGGAGCGGTGGACTTTATAACCAAACCGTACACGCTTGAACAGATCGAAGTAAAAATTGAACAGGCGCTTGCCGGACGCCGTCTCAGCCAAGAAAATGCCTACCTGCGCCAAGAAGACGAGTTGCGCTACAGCTTTGACGAGATCATGGGTGAGAGCCCTCAGATGCAAGCGGTCTTTCGCAGGATACAAACCGCCGCGCCAACCCATTCGACCGTGCTCATCGGCGGGGAAAGCGGCACGGGGAAAGAGCTAGTTGCCCGGGCGATCCACCAGCACAGTGCGCGCCGGGAAAAACCCTTCGTCAAGGTCAATTGCGCGGCGCTGGCAGAGGGCGTGCTGGAAAGCGAACTCTTCGGCCATGAGAAAGGCGCATTTACCCAAGCCGTGAAGACGAAACCCGGTCGTTTCGAGATCGCCGATGGCGGTACGTTGTTCCTCGATGAGATCGGCGAGAGTACGCCGGCGATGCAGGTCAAACTGCTGCGCGTCCTGCAGGAACGGGAATTCGAGCGGGTCGGGGGAACTCGCTCGATCGCGGTCGATGTCCGGCTCGTCGCCGCGACTAACCAAAACTTGCCCGACTGCATCAGGGAAGGGACATTCCGCGAGGATCTGTACTATCGCCTCAACGTGGTGCCCATCGAGGTTCCGCCCTTGCGCGAACGTCGCGAAGACATTCCGCTGCTGGTGGCCCATTTCCTGCTCAAGTACAACGCCGAGATCGGCAAGAAGGTGTCGTCCGTGCATCCCAGCGCAATGGAATTGCTGACGACGCACTCTTGGGCCGGCAATGTCAGGGAACTCGAAAACGCCATCGAACGCGCCGTGGTGTTGGCGCAGGGCAACGAGATTGCGCCTGAGGACCTCTCGCTAAGTGCTCAATCGCCTGAACACCACCTAGAAAGCGGCACATTGACAGAGCGCGTCGAGGCTTTTGAAAAGCAGCTTTTGTGGGATGCCTATCTAAAGGCAAACAAAGTCAAAGCCGACGCCGCGAAGTTGCTCGGTATCGAGCGAACCACGTTCCGCTACAAATTTGAAAAGTATGAACTCTAGTCTCTCGGCGAGCGTTCAGGACCATGCTTTTTAGCTGGCGGTGTCTTCTGCTATTTTGCGCCATCTCAATCGGGGCGGTGTCAGCGGCGTTTGCGCAGGAACCAACCCTACAAAACTTGAGAATACAGATTGAACGACTCGCCGAACAGGTCGCCGGCATCTCCGCGGAGAGCAACAAGTTGCTGCGCGAAAACAAGCAGTTGACCGATAGGATTCGCACGGCCAAACAAGACCTGCAACAAGGCAGCAGCCGACTGCTTGAGCGACAGTTGCAGGACGACCTACAGGCGTCCCGGGAATTATCGGACCAGATCCAGGCGCTCGACGACCGGATCTATGCACTCACCGAGGAATCGGTCGCCAAGCAGCGCCTGCTCGTGGGCATGCTGAATGACGAGATTGAGCGGCTTTCTGGGGAAGCCCGCGCAGCCAAAGACGCCAAGGCCAAGACCCGGATTCTTGCCGAGGTGCTAAAACTTCAGGAAGAAGCAGAAACCTACCGGGAGCAAATGGCCAGAGAATCCAGCGAGTTGCTGTTGTCGTTGGATGTCGCCCCGGCGCAAACCGACGGCCCCGATGAGATCCAGCAGAAATTGGCCGTGCTGCAAGACCAACAGGATATTATACGGAACAAAATCGAAGAGCTTGACCGGCAGATCCGCGAAACCAGTAAAGCACTCGATTTGCGGCGCAACATGCTGGAGTTGCTCCGCGACATTCGCCGCGGCGAAGAAGACGAGTTTGATCTCGACCGCAGCCTCGATATCGCCGAGTTGGAAGGAGAGATTGCGGATGCGGAATCGGCGCTGGAGATTTGGCGAGCCGAACGGGAAAGCTGGTACGCGAAAGAAAAAATCCACGGTGAGAAAGCGGTACATCTCGCCCAAGAACTCGAGAATATGCTCCAAGGAAAGTGACGGGATCCCCACGTGTCATTGAGAATTGTAGCTGTGATATGGTTGCTCGCGCTGAGCTCCCCGTGCCTGGTTTTCGCCGATTCATCGTTGCGGGTCAAGCCTTTTTTTGACTTCCGCTACCAGTACGAAGACAATGTCTTGCAGGTGCCGAAGGACTTGGGCGAACAACGGGATTTTGCCGCGTATATATGGGCAGGGGTCAATGTCAGGGCCGCGCTTGATCCTCGTACGCGCATCGCCGTACGCTATGAGATGGCCCCGCGTCGCTTTGCCGACGTAACCGAGAAGAATCGCTACGATCACCTGCTGTCAGGTCTTTGGCACCGCAGGCTTTCCCGCGATGTCACGCTCCTGACCGTCGCCAACCTCGGCCTGCGGTACCAACCCAACGACCGCATCAACGAGTACTTCAAGCAAGATATCAGTGGTCAACTCCAGATACGGTGGAACCCGTCGTGGTCGTCCCGGTTCGGGGCCGAGCTGCGGAACAAGTACTTTCCCAACAACGAAGGCAGCACGTATAGCAGTGTCATGGTCGAAGGGGGGCTCAGGCGGCAGCTCAGCGCGATTGCACATGTTTCCGCTGGCTATCAGGTACGGGCGTACCGGGGCGTTATCGACCCGAGAATCATCACCGAGCTCAACGAGAACGTGGGCGGAATTCGCCAGACGGCCAGCCTTGGGTTTGAGGGCATGGCCTTGGGGCGGGTGTTGCTGAATTTGAAATATCAGTTCGAAATCGATCTAGCCTCCCGCGAACTCCCGCGTCACGAACCCCTCTCGCGCGAGCCTGAGCAAAGGAGTGAATTCGGCCATCACGACGGCGATGAGGACGATGTCGATTTCAACTTCGCCAATCACCGCATAGGGTCTTTTTTCATCTGGCGACTCGCGCCGCGTTCCAACGCGAGC
>VXZF01000418.1 GCA_009845645.1 Gemmatimonadota bacterium
CGCTGTTGGGATTTTTGCGCGGGCGGGGATTCAATGTATATACCGGAGAAAAGCGGATTGTCGTTTAGGAGCGGGGAGTTCCTCTCGTCCTTCCCGTGCGAGATCGGCACCCCGTAGGAAGAAACTCAACGAGGATATAACGCTATCATGCCAGTACAAATCACCATAAGAGATGTTCCGGAAGAGGTGCGCGACGCGTTGGCCGTCCGCGCCGCCCGGCAACGCCAGTCCATGCAGGCATTCCTCCGCGACGAGTTGGAACGAATCGCGTTGCGTCCCTCAGTCAGCGAGTGGCTGCATCAAGTTCGTGAGCGCAAGGAAGCAGCGGGAATCCGCGTCCGTCCGTCCAGTATTCTACAAGCCCGGGATGACGATAGAACGTGACCGTTATCTCGACAACACGACTCAAAAAATTGGCGAAAGGATAATAGCATGGAAATGCGGCAGCCGCGTTATAGTAAAGAAGAATTCGCCCGACGTGGTCAGGCACTCTACGAGCGACAAGTGAGGCCTCAGGTGGAAGAGAGTAATATCGGCCGGATCGTGGCGATTGACATTGAGACGGGCGAGTTTGAGATCGGGGACGACGCGCTTGCCGCTTCGGACCGACTCTTTGCGCGTTGTCCCGAGGCGCAGCCGTGGTTGGTGCGTATTGGGAATCGTGCGGTACATCGCTTCGGGCACTCTCACGCCGGTAGTGCGACGTCGCCAGACCATCGAGAGATTCGTCGTATGTTGCATGGAGAGGACAAACTCGTCGTTTAATTTTTCCATCTAAAGGAGAGGGATAATGGCCAAGAAAAAGCAGGCTAGAAGACCGCAACTCAAACTCTGTGCTGCGGCGTGGACACTGACTAATTACCCATCCGAGGCCAAGCAGTGGTCGATGGACCGCAAAGTCCGCGCGGCCAAGGAAGCTGGTTTTGTCGGCTTCAGCGCCGGAGCCGATCCCGAGATCGCCGAGGCGTGCACCAAGCACGGGCTACAGCTCGTCGGCGGGGTCGATATAGCCACGGTAGAAGAAGCTGGGCCGAAACTGGCGGCTTTTAAGGAAGCCGGAGCCAAGCACATCAACGTCCAACTTTGCGACCACGATACCGAGATCCGCAAGGCGGTGACGGTGGCGCGGGCGGTGATGAAGGCGGGCAAAGAGCTCAAGCTCAAACCGGCGATTGAGTGGCACCGCGACACGTGTACTGAGACCCCGGAGAAGGGACTGGCGCTGGCGGAACAGTACGAGAAGCGCTACAAGGAAAAGCTGCGCACGAATTTCGACCACTCGCACCCGGCGATCATCAAGCAGCTCCGGCCCACCAACTTCTGGGAGCGCATCGCCGAGTACCGCCCCGACCTGCTCAAAATGAGCGAGTTGATTCACTTCCGCACCTTTACCGGCAGCCATTGCCAGACGCCGGTCACCAATGGCCGCGGAGTGCTGGACGCAGATTTTATCACTTGGCGCGACAACTTCCTCAAGCACTTGCTCTACAACTGGGTCAAGGGACAGCGCGGTGCCACCGAGCTATGGGCTGTCGTCGAGCTGGGGCCGAGGGGTTCGGGCTATGCGCTCGATTGTTTTCCCGACGTGTGGAAGGACGCGATCGTTGCGCGCGGCGAGATCGAAAAGGCGTTTAAGGGGGCGTTGAGGAAGGCGAAGAAGTAGCGTTTTACTCGGTTCAGAGAGTGATAGTGACATGTTGCCGAGTACATGGTCGGAAGGGCAGATTGTCGTACGGGCGGTTGTGGCAGCGCAGACGCCGGCGCTGCATGCTGCGGTTACGGAATGCGTAGATATCGTCGGGCTCGATCCCACTTTTGCCGAGGTGCCTGAAAGCGAGATCGGTGAGCTGGTAGAGAAGTCGGTAGCGGACGAATCACAGGAACGCGGCTTCCGCATGAGGAGCATTCACGTCGGACCGGCTGAAGAGTTGGCTGGATACTTTCACTTAATGGAGGATGTGCCCAACGCAGGGGACGCGTGGCTCTCGATCCTAGCGATCCGGCCGCGATTTCGGCGCAGCGGCGTCGGCACGACACTCATCAAGAGCCTCAAGAGCGTGCTGGCCGCCCAAGGTTTCCGATTCGCCCTTGCACGTGTCTACTTGGCCAATGTTCCGGCCTTGCAATTTTGGACTCGATTGGGTTTCACCGAGATCGTCCCCCATCGAGGGGACTACATCGGCCATGACTTAGGGAAGCCCTGCATCGTTCTGAGAGCATCGCTTGGCAGGTAGCCGATCCTGAGAGGGTTGGGTTACATTCTTTTCCGAACCTTAACCGAACTGGGATGGATCGCGCATCGGTTGGCGCGGTGGTAGGTCCAGTTCAACACCGCCCAAGGGCGCGAAGCAAGCGCGTATGGCGCGTGCCAAATTGGCGGGGGGAGCAGGTTCGGCAAGCGCCGCACGCAAGATCGCTCGCGCTTCCTCCTCCATCGAATGGCCGTGCTCGGCCGCTTGGATGCGCAAGCGCTGCTTTATGGCATCGTCGAGGTTGCGGATTGTCATGTTGACCATGTTCTTCACCTTCGCTTCCGAGAAAATATGCGTTTGATGTCACTGTAGTCAATGACATCAAACATCCACGATCTCTTCACTCTTCTCGAACCTTCATTACTCTCACGTCCAGTCAGTAATGCTGCACTTTGGCGGCTTCGTGCCTAGGAATCAGGCGGGGTCTCCAATCTTCGGTTATCTTGCGGCGATGCGTTATTTTTCTCCAGTCTCGGGCATTTATAAGGCGAGTGCACTCGAAAAAAGGAGTTTTCGTGAACGACGCCCAACTGGTAGAGGCGTGCTTGGAGGGGGACCACCGCGCCTACGCGGTCTTGGTCGATCGTTACCGCTACCCCGTCTTCGGGCTATGTCTGAGCTATGTCAAGGATTTCGACGCGGCCGAGGACACGGCGCAGGAAGCGCTGATCGCTGCCTACCTGAAGCTGGAAAGCCTGCCCGAGCCGCAAAAATTCGGCCCGTGGCTGCGGACCATCGCCGCCAATCAGTGCCGCATGTGGCTCCGGCGTCAGCGCCGACAGGTCGCCATCGACGAAGAAATGGCGGTGGTTGACCCTGCCCCGTCGCCGGCTGAGCAAGTGCTTTTGCGCGAGCGCCGGCAGCGGGTTCTGGCCGCCGTCGCCCGACTGAGCTGGCCGCAACAACAGGCCGTGGTCCTTTTTTATCTCGAGGGCCTCTCACTCAAGCGGATCGCCGCCTTCCTCGATGTCGCGGTACCTACCGTCGAGCAGCGGCTCTACCGGGCGCGCCTCAAGCTAAAAGAGGAGATGGCAACTATGGTCGAGGAAAATCTGCAAGAACACCGCCTACCCGAGGACTTCACACAGGAAGTAGTGCAAGAGGCCCTGACCCGGGGACAGGACCTCTTGCAGGAGCGCCAGTGGCCCGAAGCCCGCAAAGCCTTCAACCGCGTCGTCGCCGCCGTGCCGGACCACCTCGAAGCCCACCGAGGTTTGGCCTTGGCCTTTGACGGCGAAACCCGCGAGGCTCTGAAACAGGACGAGCACTTTAGCGACGGTCGCCTGCTCGACAATACCTTCGCTGCCTTGCACAAGGTCTGCGAACTGGGTGCCGACGATCCAGAGATCGTCCGCGCGCTCGGCCAGCTCTATTCGCACTATGGCCGCCACGAAGAAGGCGGCCAATGCCTCGAAAGGGCTGCTGACCGCCTCGACGACTGGCGGCGCAGCGTGCCGTTGTACAAAATGGCCATCTCCGTCTACTACCACTCCCACTACACCGGACGCGGCGACCATATGGAAGCCTGCGTGCGCTGCCACCGCCGCGTCCGCCAGCTCGTGCCTGCCGACTGGCCGCCGCGCCGCCGCTTTGCGCTTTGGCAGCCCTCCGGGATGAGCATGGCCTACGCGCATTTGGGATTGAGCCAAGAAGTCTTCGACGAGTTGGACGCACTCAAGGCCCAAAGCGAGGACGAGTGGTCGGTGGAGGAGCACTTTCAATACTACGGCATCTGCTCCAACCAGTACCGGGAAATGGGTCGGTGGGACGAGGTGGAGGAGCACAGTCGAGCCTATGTCGATTGGGCCAAGGCCCTGCCTACCGACGACCCGCGCCTCCAGATCCGCCCCTTGGCGCTCACTGAAGAAGGCGACGAAAACGCCGGCGCGCACAACGGCGACGACTTCCGCTGGTGGACGGTGTGCTACGCGCTCGCCGACCGCATCCTGCGGGCGAGGCACGAGACGGGTCGCGCAACCGAGGACATTCTCGCCGAACTCGACCGGGCACTCGATCAGCACCAGAGCGCTGGATCCTATTCCATCGCCGGACAATCCGCCTGCGAAACCAGCCACTACTCGGAGGCACTGAGCTATTTGCGCCAAGAGGAGGAACTGGGCGGTCGGCTCGCCAATCGCGGTGACATTTACTTGGCCGCCTCACTCGTCGCGCTGGGGCGGGTAGAGGAGGGGAAGGAGCGGCTGCGCAACATCTACGGCCGACTCGTGGCCAACGGCCAGTGCCGGAGTTGGTTCGGCAAGCTGGACGCCTTTGACGCGATCCGCGGGGACGCGGACATGGTCGAACTGGTCGATGAATGGGAACGGGCCGAGCGCGTAGGCGCGCCTACAGCGAGCACAAATCCGCGAGTTATGCGCTAGGCTGTGGGTTGTTGAGGAGGTTGGATACGGGAATTTTGCCGAAGCGTTGTGAAAGGGGACTCGCCGTATGACTAATTTAGAGCGTGCGTATCTTGATGGAGCAAGGGACGATAAGACCGTGAAGGCTCTCGATAGGCTCTATATCAAGGAAGGACGTTGGGTCGATGCTGCTCTTCTTTGCGAGGAAGCTGCAGATAACCCCCTCCGAGGGTGGAGACAAAAGGTATGGTACCTGAAACGCGCATGTGCTAGATATAACAGCGTCAAAGATATGAAGTCATTTGTCAAATGCCACCGAAAGGCAAGATCACTTGTACCTGATGAGGTTGATGCACAGCTAAAGCTAGATATCTGGTGTCCAACGGGCGTGGCCACAGCATATCCGCACGTTGGTGCCGCCGATGAAGTTCTCTACGAATTAAGCACCATTGGAGAATCGATTGGCGAAGAGTGGACCGTTTATGGACGCTTCATCTTCCACTTCGCCCGTTCCCTCGTATACAGAGAGCTTGAAGACTGGGAAATGATGATCGACGAAGGCAGGCAGTTCGTCGTCTGGGTAGAAGCCCTATCTGAAGCTGATGGGCAATTTCAGCGAGTGCACATCCACATCGATGAAGACGGGTGGCCTGAACTCGCTGGAGAGTCGGGCAGATGCTACTGCGCGTGTACTGTCCTTACCGAAGGTATAGCCCCGGCTGAGCGGAAGCTTGGTCGTGATTCAGGCAATACACTTGACGATTCGGACAGATGGTTGACGCGGTATGAGAAGCTCTATCAATCCACTCAGTGCGAGTCGGACGGCAATCCCAATGACCAAGGCCTACGCGTACTTGCAGAGACATACAAGAATCGCGTCGCAACCTGCTATGGCAAGGCTGCTGTCGCGGCGTTCGAAACTGGACAGACTGCGAGGGCACTGGCGTATTTTCAGCAATCGGAACGTCTGGGGGGCAGAATCGACGGCATCTGGCAATTCTACAAGGCAGCCGCTCTGCTGTCTGACGGCCAAAAGTCTGAAGCCAAGACATGCCTGCAAGAGATTTCCGGCTCGGTTGTATCCGATGGTCGTGGTTCAGCAATCTTCGATAAACTCAAGGAGTTCGACAGTATCAGAAACGACCCGGATATTGTCGATCTTGCAAAACACTGGAAGAATCGCAACGTCAGGCTTTGAGT
>VXZF01000389.1 GCA_009845645.1 Gemmatimonadota bacterium
GCGATGTATTTCTAACCAACGACCATCGTCTGGACCGCTTTAGCGACATTAGATACGAATTGGTAACAGATGGGCCGAGGACAACTCCCAAGCCTGAATGAAATACCTATAAAAGTGATGATGGATGATTCTGCCGTACCTAGGTACTGAGCAACTGAGGCAACGCTGAAATGTCGTCTATGACCGCAACTTTGGCGACTTCGTCAAATTCACTTTTGCTCGTCGCGCCTGACAGCACCGCAATAAAGGGTACCTTGGCCCGTTCGGCCGTTAACGCATCAATCGTACTGTCGCCAACGTAAAGCACGTCATTGGCATCCATTTGCATTCTAGCGATAGCAGTTGTTAAACCACGGGGGTGTGGTTTTTGGTCTGCAACGTCTTCTCCACCGATGATGACGTCAAAGCGATTGGACAGCCCTTCTCTTGCTAGAATCTCCTCGATTCTATAGCGAAATTTCGTTGACACGATCCCCAATGCAAAACCCGTTTCGATCAACAGCTCCGTTGTCGCGGGAACGCTAGCAAACATAGATGTTAAATCTACCATAACCTGATCGGCTCGTTTGACAAAGTTGCTTATGAACAAACTGACGTTCTGATTGTCGGTTTGCTCAGTCAGACTTAGAAAGGTGTCCTCCAGGGACATACCGATAGTTCGCTTGATTCGCTCATCATCGGCTCGGGGCAAATTCAACCTTTCCAGCGCAAAATTAACACACTCAATGATGCCTTTTGTTGAATCTGCTAGTGTAAGGTCAAAGTCAAAAATGATCGCCCGAGCCATAGCTTGCCGTGCGAATTCCTTTCTCAATGTGGTGCGATGCGCCTGCTATTCGGCGCTAGGCATCAATTCGCAGGGCGGACCGTCACCTGTGTGTTAGGATGGCCGATGTCGGTCTTAACGTAGACGATGGTCCGGGCTTGGTCGTCGGAGTCAACTTGCTGAATGATCTCGCCGCCCTCGACGGCATAAGTGCCGCTAGCCATGACGAACTTAAGGCGACCACCTTGGATCACGATAGGGTTGTCACCGGGGTCCCTGTTGATCATGGCGCTGAGCGCAGTTTCCGTCCCTTGGTTGAATACCGCGCTTGGGCCCGACCTATCCGTCCCCGGTACCGCGTACGTTACCTCGAACTTCCGTAGGGTACAATCGCGCACCAAATACCCATTGGCAACGTAGGTATCGCAGGTGGGCAGGCGCTCTTCCTTCTCGACTGCCGTGCTGTAGTTGGTCTGTGCTAGGGCCGAGTCAACGGCCACCTTGCCGATCGGCGGTTGCGATTCGATAATGCCTTTGCCCAGCCTAGGGTCGTCCGGCACCAGCTTTGATATCTCCAGCAGACCGACGAGCTCCAGTTCGGGAGACTTGGCCAACCCCCCGTAATAGGTAGGGACTGGACCGCGGTGGATCGTGCCGTCATCGGTTCGGTGGGCTCGCTCAAGCAGGACCAGATCCAAGCCGTACTGTTCGTCGAGGAGGTCGGTGATCTGCCACGGCTCGCCATCGCGGTGCCACCAAGTAAGGTGGTGACACATAAAGAGCCGCAAGCCGCTCCGTTTATGAGTCAGCAGATCCTCTTTGAGCCAGCGGTCTTGGTCTGGGCGGACCGCATGGGTCTCCCACTGGTCCGGGCAGTAGGGCAAGACGATGTGCAGCGGACCGATGTCGCGGGATTGGTATCGCGTACCGAAGTAATGTCGGTAATACTCAATGCTCATTGGCTGGTCGGGATAGGGCTCGTGGGGGTAGTGCCCGTAGTCGGCGATGCCGCCGCGGTCGTGGTTTCCGAGCCCTCCGAAGTAAGGCACGTCCAGATATCGGGAGGCCGCGTCGGCAATGCGGGCAATGACGCGTTCGTCCTCGTAACCTATATCATCGACATTGGCGTAGAAGGCGGGGTGGATGACGTTGACCGTCTCCCGGAAGAGAGAGGCGATCTCCCCATCTACCGAGATCCGGTGTGAGTCGAGAGCATGGTGGAAGTTGCCGGCCAGATAGATGGGGTCGGGATATTCCAGTAGTACGTTAACGGCGTTCGGTTGGGAGGCCGTTCCTAGGGAGTTGGACACCTGTAGATCATACAACTCCTCAGGGGTGTCGGGAGGTATCTGGACGAGGAGGCACCATCCCGGCTCTGCTTCATGCCGGATCATCCAACGTCCGTATTCCGCCCGTAGTACCTTCAGGGGACGGGAGAAGTGTTCGGTGCTTAGGGAGGCCGACCAGCCTTGTACGGCGCGATCGGCGTCGATCTCGACAATGAGAGAGTCTCCTGCGAGACGGGTCACGGCGCTCGTCAGTCGGGGAGACACAATAGTCGGGAAAAGCGGATCCCTAGCTAGTATCGCCGACAATTCGGCACTGCCGCCCCGTTCTAGGTTTACCTCGGTCTCTTGGGAGAGGAAACCCCAACGCGACGCCCTGACGGTGCAGGGACCTGGATAGATGCCGGAGGCGTCCGATAGGTCAATGTCGAAAGTGAAGGGAGCTATCGTGTCGGGGGAAGCTTCCCAAGACATCCTCCCCCTGCTCCGCATATCAGCAAAAAAAGAGGCGCGCACTTCATCGCTCTGAATGAGGTCTATGCGCACAGATTCGAGGGCATTGGCCTCTGGATGCCGCCAGCGCGGAGCCGTGTCAGGTGACTCTTCAAAACGAATCGAGAGCGTGAAAACCGCAGGGGATTCCGCTACGGTTTCAGAGGGATTGGGCAGTGTAATAGCCAATAGGATCAGCGGAATGGACCAACGGACAGAAGTTGTCATTGCCGTCTATTGCTAAAAAACTGGAATAAACTTGTGGCACACGGGCGAGGGGACTTCGGCCTTGTGGCCGGTGGGCGTGAGCTTGCCGGTCTCTGGATCGACGCGGAAGGTGAAGATGTCGTCGGTACTGTGGTTGCCGACGACTAGGTAGGTGCCCGTGGGGTCGAGGCCGAAGTTGCGTGGGTTGGCGCCGCCGGTCGGCACGATCTCGACGAGTGCGAGTTGACCGTTGTCTTGGCCGATGGCATAGACGGCAATGGAGTCGTGGCCGCGATTGGATCCGTAGAGAAAGCGGCCGTTGGGGTGGACGTGGATGTCGGCGGTGTGGCTGACCTCCGCATAGCCGTTGGGCAGCGTCGAGATGGTCTGGATGGTGGTGAGCGTACCGGCGTCGGCGTCGTAGTCGAACGCCGTGATGGTATTGCTCAGTTCGTTGATGACGTACGCCTGTTGACCGTTGGGGTGAAAGGCGAGGTGGCGCGGGCCGCTGCCGGGGGCGATTTCCGCGGGCGTCTGCGCGACCAGCTTGCCATCCGTGTGGTCAATCGCATAGATGAGCACCTTGTCGATGCCCAAGTCTGGGGCAAAGGCGTGTTTGTTGTTGGGGGCGACCATAATCGAATGGGCGTGTGGCCCCTCTTGGCGTCGTGGGTTGACCGAAGAACCTTCGTGTTGGACAAAATCCGTGGCCGCGCCGAGCGAGCCATCTTCCCGAATCGGCAGGATGGCGACGCTGCCGCCACCGTAGTTGGCGGCTAGCGCGTACTTACCAGCGCGGTCGATGCTGATATGGCAAGGGCCGGGGCCAACGGTCGATTCGGTGTTGATGTGGGTCAAGGCTCCGCTTTGTTGGTCAATGGCAAAGGCCGCAATCGCGCCGCCGGGCCGGTCGCCGACCGCACTGGTCTCGCCGATGGCATAGAGGAAGCGGCGGTTGGGCGCGATATCGAGAAAGGAAGGATTGTCAATGCCGCCAATGCTGCTTTGATAGGCAAGCGCCCCAGTGGCCATGTCGAGGCGATAGACGTAGATGCCGTCCTCATCGCCGCTGGAATAAGTGCCGATATAGACGAGATAATCACTCATATTAGTACTCCTTTGAGTTGTGAAGGCAATGGAAGGGAGAAAGAGAAGCATAGATAACAAGGCATTCGTTACAAACCGCATCGTTTCACCAAAACAGCGTTGAAATTTCATAAGCGACAGACCTAATCCCATAAATCCTGCCAATCCCATTAATCCTGGTCCCTAATAGACAACCGAGATCGCACCCGCGTGCGTCCCCGGCCCCGACTCGGCCCCTAAATCGAGGCGGTAGAGATAAATGCCCGGCGCAACTAAGGTCCCCGACGCGTCGCGGCCCGTCCAAGTGAAGCGATGGCCCATTGCGGTCGGCGTAGCCTCGACCTCGGCGACTTGGCGGCCCGCTAGATCGTAGAGCGCGAGTATGGGGATCGCCGCGTCTAGCTTGAAGACCACAAAGCGCATGTCGAGTGCGTCGTTGATTCCGTCGCCATTGGGCGTGATCACGGGCGAGGCCAATTCCAGTGCGTCGATGAGTTGGCCGTGCTCGGCTAGCTCGGGGAGCATTACTACCTGAGAGCGGCGCTCGGCTGGCTCGACCGACTGCCAGAGGCCGGGCCGCTCGCTCAACCCGAGATCGAGGGGAAAAACCGTGGCGTTGTGCAAAACCCGCGTCGTGAAACCCACCCGAATCGAGTCCTCGGTCACAATGTGCGGCAGGGCGACTAATAGCGAGTCGCCCTGCTGCTCAACGCGGGCGGGCTCGACCGGCGCAGAGCCAATGTGTAGTTCGAGGTCCTCGGCGTCAATCCGACCCGGCACGGTAAAGCGCAATAGGTCGAAACCCGAGTCCTCAGCCTCCATCTGCGGCCACAGCGTATAGGTGAAACGGGTGTCCTCGTTGGGGATGGCTTGGCGCGGCTCAATGCGGCCCACCGCACCCTGCAACAGCGCGTCCTCAAACTCGACCGAGAGCGAATGGACCACTGGCGCTACGCTGGGGTCATCGGTGGAGAGGATCATCTCCAGCAGGATGAAGCGGCGCGGGCTCTCCGATTGGAATGCCTCACCCGAAAACTGATAGACGTTGCTCCATTCCCCCCAATCCTCGCCGACCACGAGCGTCGTATCGACCGGACCGCGCAGCACCTTGGGCGAACTCGTCCACTTCTCCTCAGTGACCTGTTCGCCGATCTTGTTGTAAAACGTATAGACCGGCTCTAGCGAGTTGCCCGAGCGCGAGCGCAGTTGCAGGCGGGTGCCCGCGGCCAACTCGGTATCCCAAGAGAGGTTTTTGATGACTTTTGGACGCCCGTCGCCCGAGGTTTGTCCTAAGTCGATGAAGTCCGAGTGCAATACTACTTCGGCGGGATAGCCCGGAGAGAAGAGCATGAACTCGGCCCATTTGACGATGCCCCAGCCGGTGTCCCTGATGCCGTGCCAGAAGAAGTAGCGCATCTTGCGCGGCTTGAACATATAGCGAATGTAGAGCAGGCGGTCGGCGTTGGGATTGATGTGGGTCAGGAGCTCTGTGTAGTCAAACGCATCGGGCACGGGCAGATTGGAACTGAGGCTGTGGGTGCCATCTGAATAGAGTACGGTATGACCCGGGCCGGTGCCTCTGATCGAGAAGCCCACCAAGCCCTCGTCGGGCCTAAAGGAATAGAGAAAGAATTCATCGACGAAGAACACCGCCCCCAAATCCACTCCAAACCACACCCCGCCATCTTTCCAGCCGAGGCTACCATACGAAGAGCCTATTAAGTTGTTGGTGTTCATGTCGGCGTCGAAGAGGTTTTGCGGATCGACTGAGTTGACTCCATTGACAAAGCGGCCCCGCTGCATGGTGCCAATGCTGATGTTGTCGCCAATGCCGCGGACCTCGATCTCGGCCAATGCCGCGCTTGGGGTCTTTTCTTCGGCTTCAATGCGGATGCGCTGGATCACCCGATAGTTGTTTTTGGTCACCGGGTCGATATTCAAGCCC
>VXZF01000766.1 GCA_009845645.1 Gemmatimonadota bacterium
AGAAAATGCAATATGGCAGCGTATGATGTGGTAGTTATCGGCGGTGGCCCAGGTGGGTATTCAGCCGCCATTCGCGCGCGGCAGTTGGGATTAAAGACCGCGCTGATCGAAGACGCTGAGTTGGGCGGCACCTGTCTCAATTGGGGCTGCATTCCCACCAAGGCCCTGCTCAAGCAAGCCGAAGTGTACCAGCTTTTCTTGCGCGCCGACGAGTTCGGCTTGCGCGTTGATAAGCCGGCAGTGGATTGGGATGCGGTCATTGGCCGGAGCCGCCAGGTAGCAGCGCAGTTGTCCAAAGGCGTGGCCTATCTGATGCAGAAGAACCAAGTTGAGGTATTCGCCGCTAGGGGCCGGTTGACGCCTAGCCGCCAAGTTGCGGTTGAGGACGGTGAGGGCGAGGTCGTGGCCGAGTTGGATGCCGCACACGTGGTGCTAGCTACTGGCGGCCGCCCCAAATCCATTCCGGGCGTGGAATTCGATGGCGAGCGGATCATCGCCAGCCGCGAGGCCATGATCGTTGCCGAACAGCCCGCTTCCCTCGCCATCATCGGGGCCGGGGCCATTGGCGTAGAATTCGCCTATTTCTATCGCGCCTTTGGCAGCAAGGTGCTGCTTTTGGAAGCCCTGCCCCAAGTCTTGCCGCGCGAAGACGAGGAGATCGCCGCAGGACTGGCCGAGAGTTTGACACGGCAGGGGATAGAAGTGGTGACCGAAGCCCGGGTCGAGGAGGTCAAAAGACAAAAGCGCGGGGTCGCGTTGCGCTATCGGGTTGGCGAAGAGCAAAAGACGCGGAGAGTAGATCAAGTGCTGGTTGCCACTGGGGTCCAGGGTAATATCGAGGGATTGGGGTTAGAAGCCTTGGGCATCCGCACCCGCGACGACGCAATTGTGGTTGATGAGCGGATGCAGACCAGTGCCAAGGGCATCTACGCGATTGGCGACGTGGCCGGTCCGCCGCTGTTGGCGCACGCAGCCGCGCAGGAGGGAATTGCGGCCGTCGAGTTTATAGCTGGCTGCGACCGGCCCACCTTGGACCCGCGCCAAGTGCCCAACTGCATCTATTGCCAGCCGCAAGTAGCCAGCGTCGGTCTGAGCGAAAGCCAAGCGCGCGAAGCTGGGTACGATGTCAAGGTCGGGCGCTTTCCGTTTGCAGCTAGCGGCAAGGCGCAAGCCGCCGGGGAGACTGAAGGGCTGGTCAAGCTAGTCTTTGACGCGCGCTACGGCGAATTGTTGGGCGGGGCCATTCTAGGGGCCGAGGCCACGGAGTTGATCGCCGAATTGACGCTGGCCCTGCGGCTCGAGGCCACCTATGAAGAGCTGTTGCTGACCTCTCACGCCCATCCAACGCTTTCCGAGGCCGTGATGGAAGCGGCCGGACAGGCGTTTGGCGAGGCGATTAACTATTAGGAAATGGGAATGGGGAATGTAGAGTCGCGTGGCATAGAGCCTCCCTCGTTGCCACCGTTGGACCAGCTCCTGCCAGCCGAGCCGCTGCTGTTGATGGGGGCCGGGCCGGTGCCGGTGGCGACGGAGATCGCGCGCGCCGGTGGCATGGTCATCAACCACTTGGGGCCGACGATGGATCGGCTGGTAGAGCACATCAAGCAACTGGCTGGCTATGCCTTTCAGACGGCAGATAAGCACATCTTGGGAGTTGGGGGGCCGGCGTCGGCGGCCATGGAGATGGCGATGGGCAATTTGCTGTGGCCGGGCCGCCGCGCCTTGGTTCTGCAAAACGGGTGGTTTAGCGGGCGCTTTGCCGAGATGGCGGCTGGCGTGGGAGCTGAGGTCGAAGTGCTGGCCGTGCCGGAAGGGCAAGCTATCTGCGCCGAGCGCGTTGCTGAGCGCCTCAAGAATCAACACTACGACGTAGTGACGATGGTGCAGGGTGAGACGTCGAGTGGCGTCTGCACGACCGAGCTGCCGGCGATTGCTCGCTTGTGCCGCGAGCACGGGGCGCTGGCAGTAGTCGATGCGGTCTGCACGTTGAGCACTATGCCGTTGGAAAAGGACGCTTGGGGCGTTGACGTGGTTTTCACGGGCAGTCAGAAGGGGCTGTCGTCGCTGCCGGGCGTGGCGTTAATCGCCTTTTCCGACGCGGCTTGGGAGCAGGTGCAGCAGCATCCTGGCCCAAGGCCACACTGGTGTTTGGACGCACTGCGGGCAGAAAACTTTTGGCAGCAACACCAGTACCACTACACGGCCCCGGTCTCGGGGTTGTTAGCCCTGCACGAAGCCTTGCGGCTGGTCTGCGAGGAGACGCTGGAGCGCCGCTTTGCGCGGCATCGGCACTCGTCGCTGGCGCTGCAAGCTGGCATCGAGAAGATGGGCCTCGTGCTGAATGCGCCGCGTCGTATTCGCCTCAACTCAGTGGTGGCAATCCAAGTACCCGCTGGGGTAGATAGCGCCCGAGTGCGCGCCGATATGTCAAACCGCTTTCACGTCGAGATATCCGGGGCCTTTGGCCTCGACATTGTGCGCATCGGCCAGATGGGCGAGCAGTGCCGAGCGCCCCACTTGTTTCGCGTGTTGCACGCCTTGGGCGGTGCCCTAGCGCACGAAGGAGCCAGCATGAATACCAGCGCGGGTATGGCGGCGCTGGAGTATTATTTGGCCGGCTATGCGGACGATTTGTTTTGATCTGTTAAAGGCAACCAAGAGGATCGATAGTTTGATCGGCTGGCGTTTCTTTAGAAAGGACTCCTGATGGGTGATACCCTAGCGTATCCAACCTACGAAAGCCTCGGTGTGCGTCCCTTGGTCAACTGTCGAGGAACCTTTACTATCATCAGCGGCTCGTTGATTTTGCCCGAAGTGCGGCAGGCCATAGTCGAGGCCTCCAAGCAATACGTCCACCTCGACGAGTTGATGGAAGCCGTCGGAGTGCGCATCGGCGAGTTGATGCAGTGTGAGTGGGGGCTTGTTACTAATGGTTGCGCTGCGGCGCTGTGCCAAGTTACAGCCGCTTGCGTGGCCGGCACGGATCCCGAGAAAATGGCGCGGTTGCCCGACACTACGGGCATGAAAAACCAAGTCCTCGTCCAGTCGAGCCACCGCCACGTGTACGATCACGCCGTGCGCATGGTCGGCGTCGAAATGGTCGAGGTCGAGACGCTTGCCGAACTCGACGCGGCCTTGTCGGACCGTACGGCCATGCTGTTGGTGTTTGGCGATGCGGCCGAGCGGGGGCCGATCTCGGTGGCGGCTATGGCAGCGGCCGGGCAGCGGCACGGCGTGCCGACGTTTGTCGATGCCGCGGCCGAGCGGCCGGATGTGCCCAACTGGTATCTGGAGCAGGGAGCCGAGGCAGTGGCTTATTCGGGCGGCAAGTGCCTGCGCGGGCCGCAGGCGTCGGGCTTGGTCTTGGGGCGCAAGGAACTGTTGCAGGCGGCCTTCCTCAACGGGGCACCGCACCACGCGCTGGGGAGGCCGATGAAGGCGGGCAAAGAAGAAATCATGGGGCTGTTGGCCGCGGTGGAGCAGTGGGTGGTGCGCGACCATGCAGCCGAATGGCGGGAGTGGGAGCGGCGCTTGGCCGTGATAGCGGCGGCAGTGGAGCCGTTTCCGTCGGTGGCGACGCAAGTCAATCAGCCCGGGCGCTCGAATGTCGCGCCGAACTTGGCGGTGCGCTGGGATCGAGACCAGCTAGCCATCAGTGGTAACGAACTAGCGCGCCAACTATCGGTTGGCCAACCGCGAATCGAGATCGCCGCCCACGAGAGCGGCTTTGGGATCAATCCCTATATGATGGAGCCTGGCGAGGAAGACATTGTGGCGCAGCAGGTGAGTGAGGTTTTGGCCGCAGTTAGTTAGGCCGCTCGCCCCGGCGCAAGGCCACGGACAGCGGCTCAATCCCGTCCTCGTTGGGCTTTGAGCTCACCTCGCCGGTGCGGGGATCCACGCTGTAGATCATCACGGCCTCGGGCACGTCAAAATCCTTTTCCGGCCGCCCTTCATTTATGGCGATCATGAAGTCCGTCCAGATGGGCACGGCGCCGTTGCCGCCGGTGATTTGCACCCCGCGCGTATCCACCAGCTTATGAGTGCGGCGGTCGTCGAACCCCACCCAGACACTGGCGATTAAGTCCGGTGTGAAACCAGTAAACCAAGCGTCAGTATTGTCGTTGGTCGTGCCGGTCTTGCCAGCGGCTGGCCGCACAAAGCCGCGCTTGCGCACTTGGTGGCCGGTGCCGCGATCCACGGTCTGACGCAAAAGGTGAACCATCTGCGCGGCGAGGTCGGGCGCGATAGCTTGGCGGATCTGCGGCTGGTGGGTAAAGATTGGCTGGCCGTCGGCATCGACAATCCGCTCTATCAAGGCCGGCGTCACCTGCAAGCCGTAGTTGGCGAAAATCCCGTACGCCGCGGCCATCTCCAATACGGTGACTTCGGCGACGCCCAAGACAATGCTCTTGTAGGCCCCTATTGGCCCAGCAAAACCCAAGCGGTGGGCTATTTCGACGACGCGGGGCGGACCGACGAGTTCGGAGATTTGTATGGCCGTGGAGTTGGCCGAGCGAACTAAGGCCCACGCTGCGGTCGTCTGTCCCAAGTAGCGGTTGTTGTAGTTGCGCGGTTGCCACTTTTGTCCATTGACGATATAGGTGCGCCGCTCGTCGTTAAAGATAGTAACCGGGCTGATCTCGCCCGCCTCCAAAGCTGCTAGGTAGGCTATTGGTTTAAAGCCGGAGCCGGGCTGGCGGCGGGCGGTGAGGGCCCGGTTGTAGTAGCTGACAAAAATGTCCCGGCCCCCGACCATGGCCAGCACTTTCCCGGTCGGCGACAGGCATACTAGTGCGCCTTGGACGTAAGCCGGGCGCTCGGCCATCGACGCTTCCGCATAGGGCTTAAACCCCAGCCGCTCATCTAACTCGACCATCCCCTTAGCTACCGCTTCTTCAGCCGCTTCTTGCATTGTAATGTCCAAGGTGGTATAGACCTTCAGACTCCCATAATGCAGGGCCGACGGTCCCCACTGCCGGACGATTTCTGCGTTGATGGCTTCGACCCAATAGGGTACTGGGTTGCGGGGTGGGTAGCCGGGATTGATGAGGTCTTCGGCTCGGAGGGCGGCATATTCCTGGCGCGTCGCTAAGTCGAGGAAGCCGCTGGCGACCATGCGGTCGAGCACGTGTTGCAGCCGGGTGGTGGCCCGTTGGGGGTGTCGCAGGGGATTGTATTTGGTTGGGGCGTTGACTTGGCCGATGAGCAGAGCAGCGCGGGGCAGGCTCAGCGAGTCGGGGGTGGTGTCGAAGAAGGTGATCGCGGCGTCGTGAATGCCGTAGGCGTTGGTGCCGTAGAATACCTCGTTGAGGTACAGCTCTATGAGGCGATTTTTGTAAGCGGGTTGCCCAACGGCGTTGGTGTCTGGATACGAGGCGGCAAAAAACGCCTCTAGTTGCAAGGCGAGGAGTGCTTCCGAGAGCTTGCGCGCAAAGGTCTTTTCCGGCGAAAAGAACAGGCGCTTGACGAGCTGTTGGGTCAAGGTGCTGCCGCCGCGCGTAATGCTGCCCTTGCGCAGGTTATCGCGCACCGCGCCGCCGATGGCCAGCAGGTCGATGCCTCGGTGGTGGTAAAAGTGCGCGTCTTCCGTGGCGATGAGCGCTTGCACGACATGGGGGCTGATGGCTTCGAGGCGCACCCATTGGCGGCTCTGATTGAAGGTGTAGATGCGCTCGCCAGAAGCCGCGTACATCTCCGTGCCAGGGCGGATGCCCAACTCGTGCGGATCGGTGGGCAGGCTGGGCAAGTTAGGGGCCATGCGCCAGATGGCGTAC
>VXZF01000384.1 GCA_009845645.1 Gemmatimonadota bacterium
CGGCTTCGCCCATGATATCGAGCCGCTCGTAATCGGCGTGGCCGATCGCCCCTAGATAAATCGGGCCATAACTCAAGCCTATTTCGAGGACTTCCGCGGTCATCTCACAGGCCAGCAGCGCTGCGAGCGCAGCCCGTTCCTGCTGCCCTTCTCCGGCAAAAAAACACAGGCACTGGTCGAAGAAGTATTTGACGGGCACGCCGTCGTGGTGCAATACTGCTGAGGTCACAGCGGCGAAGACCCCGTTAGCCCAGGCGGCGAAATTTCTGGGATCCAAGTGCACTGATTTCTCAGCAGCCCCCTTGACTCCGGAAGTGAATACCGTGGCCTCGAAGACATCGGGCTGCTCGCCCCAAGTATGCAAAAGCCAATCCGTCGAGATCCCCAGTAACCGGGCCAACGGTCCGAGCGAACCGATGTCCGGGGCGTTTTCCCCCCGCTCCCATTTCGACACCGCTTGCGGGCTTACCTGGAGGACATGGGCGATATCCTGCTGTTTGAGCCCGCGTTTTTCGCGTTGGCGGCGAATGCGGTCACCGAGGCCGTCTATAAGGAGCATAGTCTTCTATATTGGAGTCAGAATATCGACAGCGGATATTGTAGCCACAATGAAGCAGTAGTTGAATTGGATAACGGGCTAGTTGAGGCGGGGCTTAAAGGCAGCACGATCCCACCAAAGCACCGGTCGCATTCGAGCTTCAGCCCTTCGCTCTGTATCGCATCGTCGCACGTCGCCCAAGGGCTATAGGCGCTAGTCTGCCCATGCTTCATATGCAACTTGGCCAAGACTTTTACGATTATTCATGTCTGCCTTTATCTCAGTTAGTTAGTTCAGAACAGAGCCAGTGAACCCGTGCGTTCGAGCCTGACCATCATGCGGCGAAAAAGGAGCATGGAAACGAAGCCAACGCAAGCAACCATCGCGACGACGATGGCCATCCCGATTTCCACCGAAGGGGCTAAGAGCGTCGTTCCGGTGAGGGCACCGCGAAAAACATCGATCGCGTAAGCGACCGGATTCGCGTAGGCTAACCATCTGAACGGATTTGGAATCAGCTCGACTAGGAAGTAGGCACCGCTCAACATGGCCATCGGCCGGTGGAAGAGCAAGGCGGCGACCGTGTGATCCTTGAAGGCCATGACAAAGCTGGCCGCCGCGATACCCAAGAATAGATTCAGCGCTAGCAGCATGACCAGAGCCAGTGCCGCCCATAACAGACCGCCAGTTGTAACCGCAGGTTCAAATCCGACGAGCAGGGTTGCCCCGGCGAACAGTGTGATGGACTGGTAGCAAAACAGGATCAGGTAATAGATCGCGATTCCCAAAATCAGGCTAAGGCGATGGACGGGCATCGTGAATAATCGCTCCAGCGTACCGGCCTCCATCTCGTTGGCTAGACCGCCGGCGACGTGGGTTTCGAGCAGGACCATGTTGCCGATGCCCAGCGCCGTGAAGGCGATCAGGCCCAGCATCATGAAGGTAAACTGATCTGGCATACCGGTAAGCTCTGCCAGCCGTTCCGAAGCACGGCCATCGGAAAAGGCCCATGCTGTGAGGATGATGGGTAGTGTCGCTAGGAGATGGCCGAGTAGATCAATGATGAACTTGACGCGGTATCGACTCTCGACCAAAACTTGGTGCAGGGTGGCCCGGAACAGGGCGCGAAGCTCCTGTCTAGTGTCTCCAGGAAAAGCAACAGCAGGCGACATCTTAGAAATTCCCCAAAACGCCGCTCCGGCGCGCAGCGTTCAGTTCCCGACCGAGAAAAATGAATCCAACGATCCAACAGAACACCGTCATGCCGGCCAGAACGGCCAAGTCCGGTGCCATCTCGCCGAATTTTTCCGCCCGCAGCAAGGATCGGCGCTCAAGATCGAAAGCCCAGGTGAACGGAACCATGCGAGCAATTGTCTGCAACCATTCGGGATAGATTGAGATGGGGAAAGTGGCACCCGATAGCAGGGCTAGAACACCCTTTGAGATCACTAGCTGAACCGCCCAGCTATCCGCGATGCGCAACAGAGCACTCGACAACGCGAACGCGAGCCCGTAGGTAACTGCCAGATGGAGGAACAGGACGGCTACTGCCGACGGATAGTTGATGTTGAAGTCGAGAGGTATCCATATCTGCAGCAGCAGGACGGTTGCGGCGACGAACAGTCCCATGTAGAACAAGTGGCCGAATGCAGTACCTAGAAACAAGGCGGACGGAAATTGCGCTGAGACCAGCACGCGCTCAAGCGTGCCTGAGCGGCGCTCCATTCTCAGCAACCCACCGAGCCACGTGAATACCGTGTTCGACAGCGCAACAGCGATTAAAGGTACCGCTAGGTAACCGACGTAGCCAGTATAGTCGTACTCGCCAAAGGCAGAGCCCGATAGCGGTCGCCCCTTGCCCACGAGCGTGTCGCCGAGAAAGATGAACGGAAAAATCATCAGCACCGGACCGAGACCCAGATTGAGGAGCCAACTCGGATAACGACGCATCCGCAGCACCATTCGCTTCGCGGTTGCAACCACGTCATGGACATACCACGACACGTTGTTAGGAAGCGCGTGGAGATGGTGTCCATTCGAGAATCGAACGCCTTCGCTCACCTGTTGGTTGTTCATCGGGTTGTTGTCAGGTGTCATCCTCCTCCTCTCGCACCTCCGATGCGCTGTATCCAGTAACCGATGCGAATACGTCCTCTAAGGTTGGTCGCACGAGGTTCATGCCCAACACCCTGTCGTTGGCGAACCCGTCGCCGGCGGCAATCTCGACGACTGAGTTGATTGCCTCTTTCATCTCTAGGCGTACCGTGGTCACCGTCGGTTGGCGATTCTCCGAAATCACCTTCTCGACCATTCTGTGGTTCCTGAGTGAAGTCACCGTCGTTTTAGCGCTAGGTGCCAACTGCACTTCGACGATGCGATTGTCGCCTAGCGTGCTACGCACCTCGTCAGGTGATCCTTCAAGGACCTTCCGCCCCTCGTGGATGATCGCCAGTCGATGCGACAGTTCCTCTGCTTCGTGGAGGTAGTGGGTCGTGTAGAAGATGGTCACGCCCTCCTGCTCGCATAGGTCCCTCAGCAGGCTGCGGAGCGCCCTTGCTCCGTTAGGATCTAGACCGATCGTCGGTTCGTCGAGTAGCAGCACGGGCGGGCGATGCAACAGCGAGACAGCGATGGCCAGTCGCTGCTTCATGCCCATTGAGTAGCGTTCCACGTAGTCGTCTATACGTCCGGTCAGCCCCACCAACTCCGTCACCTCCCCGATCCTGCGCGACACCTCCTCTCCACGCATCCCGTACAGACCGGCGAAATACCGAAGATTCTGACGGCCGGTGATTTTCCAATAGACGCTGCGTTCCCCCCGGACCGACACGCCGATGTTTCGACGCACCTCCCGCTGCTGTTTGGCCGCGTCGTAGCCGGCCACTCGGCAACTTCCCTCATCTGGAAGCAACAGCGTACATAGCGTCCTGACGGTGCTCGTCTTACCAGCCCCATTAGGACCCAGCAAGCTGAAGAACTGACCTTGCTCGATGTGCAAATCAAGTGCGTCGATGGCGACAATCGGCACGGTCTGAAACCGCCCAAGAACTCTACGCCACAGAGCAGGATTGTCCACGTTTTTAGTGAACCGCTTCGTAAGTCCCTCAATCTGTATCACGAGTTCCCCAGCTAGAACAGGTTGTGGTTTAGACCATAAGGTCATAATCCGAACAATAGCAAGCCAGCACGTCTATCTGCCTCAAGAGAACCTATCGCTTCCAGCCGATCACGATCCCCTGCTCGTGGTCCAAGGGACGACACTCCGTCTCGCTAAAACCAGACTCAACCATTAGTGCTTCGATTTCTGGCCCAGTCCGCTGATCCCCAATCGTCCCGTACATCAGTCCGAACCATTGAAACACCGCGATCAGGCCTGCGGTTTTATCCTCGTTGAGCAGGTATTCCTGCACGAGCACCGGTGAGCCGACTGGCAAGGCTTGGTGACACCGACGCAGTAGTTGGACGCAATGTTCGGCGTCCCAATCGTGGATCACGTGAGACATGAAAAACACATCAATCCCGGCCGGAAAGGGATCGCTGAAGAAATCGGCGGCGTGAAACCTCACTCGCTCTTGCGCTTTGCTCTGGCGGACGGCCGCTTCGGCGGTTTTCTGGCTGTAGGGCAGGTCCACTACAATGCCTTGCAGATGTGGGTAGCGTTCGGTTAGGCCGACTAACACCCCACCAGTGGCTCCACCCAAATCCGCCACCGTGCGAAACGGACTGAAGTCCACGGCCTCGGCCAGAGCCTGACCCCACAGAATGCGCCAGCCGTGGCGGCTCGGCGCAAAGGCCGTGGTGTCTTCATTTCCTTGGGGATTGGTGAGCCAATCTGGCAGGGCTTCAGGCACGGGGACGTTGGTGCGCAGCGCTTGCTTCATGATTCGATACCACCAGTCTTTTTCCGGATCTGGAGTCTTGGGCACGGTGCGGGCCCGGCCTCCCTCTAGAACCATTTCGCGCATTACGTCGTAGATATAGTACCGATCGTCCTCCGTGCCTAAAATGCCTAGGCAGGCATTAGCTGCTAGGAGCACAGCCGTGGGTCGGTTCTGTAGGCCGATCCGTTGACTGACTTGCGCGATGGTCGTCGGTCCGTCTCGCAGCGCTTCGTACAGGCCGAATTCCTCAGAGAGAATCCAGGCGGTTTTGGCCCGTTCGACATGGTGGATTTTGTAGGCGAAGTAGGGATCGGGACCAGGACCGATGGTCAGCATGGACTGCTCCTTTTTCTTTTTAGGTGAGTGTTTGACGTTACGCAGTTTTCAGCTTTTGTAGCTCATCGGGCACTTGCTGCATCTCCTGCTCCACGGTTTCAGACAGCATTTCCAGCCGCTGCTCTCGCCGCCTTCGCACGGTGCGCAGGTGGGTCAGAGAGAGATGAGTGACAATGCGGAACAACCAGCCAGCCGCAGAGCCTCGACCGCTCCATTGGCCGGCCCGGTTCCACACTCGCAAGAAAACCTCCTGCACTACATCGTTAGCACTCGCATCGTCGCGGACGATACAGCGCACATGGCGGAGGATCTGCTCCCGATAGCGCTCAAAGAACTGCTGGAATGCGCATTCATCGCGTTCTTTTATTTGCGCTATGAGTTGTGGGTCCGGTATCTGCATCGAGGCTCTCTGCAAGTAAAGACGCCGCCCGGAAAGTACAGGTTCAAAGACGAAGGTGAAAAAGTTCGGAAATCTCATTGAAGGTCGGTTTCCTCCTTGAGTTGACTCGCTAGTCGAGTGCGGTATCTTACCACCAACCGCCTAAAAACCAACCTCAACCTATACTAGATTGAGATCCCATGAGCCTAACGCCAGCCCAACTCGACCAATTCCACCGCGACGGCTATCTCATCGTCCCAGACCTGTTCACTGCCGACGAGATGAATGATGCCCTAGCGGCGATGGAACAGATTTTCTACGGCCAATCCTTCCAGCAGTGGTTGGCCGATTGCGACCGAGGGAGTGCCTCCGGAGTCTCGGACGGCTTCACTACCACGCACGACCACTCCGAGGGCCGCTCGCAATTTCCCGTGGGTGCGCCAGCGCTAGATCGGCTGATAGAAAACGAGACCTATCTCGACATCTTTGAGCAATGCTTGGGCGCAAAAGCCAGCTACTGCAATAGCCCATCTCTCCATGCGCTCGGGGCCAACCGACAAGCGCCATCCCGACAACCCTTGGGAGGGCTACCACATTGACCACTACACCAATTGCCTGCTGCCGCCCTACGA
>VXZF01000382.1 GCA_009845645.1 Gemmatimonadota bacterium
CCTGCAAGATTGCGGGCCAAGCGGGCGCGACAACTAACGACCATGCCGTCGGCATCCCCTTCTCCGCTGAGCCAGCTAGCCGCATTGTAAACGAGATCCTCAATATTCACGGCTATTTTCCTTCGAGGACGCGGATGCGGTCCCTGAGTTGAGCGGCCTCTTCAAAGGCCTCTTCCGCTACCGCCTGGGCCAGCTCTTCGCGCAATCGCTCCAACTCGTCGCCCGCGCCAGTACTTTGTGCCGCTTCCAGCGGCCCTTTGCCCCGATGCCTGTTGTCGCCGTGGATGCGTTTGAGCAGGCGTTCTAGCTGTGAGACGAAGGCATCGTAGCAATGGGGACAACCGAGGCGACCTATTTTCTTAAACTCCTCGTAGCTCATCGCGCAAGTCGGACAGCGCACCTCCCCGTCGCCTTCGGCCCCGGCCAACTTGGCCAACTCTATCTTGATTTCCTTCACCAGCACGGGTGCTTCTTTGGCCTGTGCAGCGGGGGCTACCTGCACCTTGATGTTTTTTTCGCTAGCGCACTGATGGCAGAGCAAAAGCGTCTGTTTTACGTCGTCAACGATATGGTTATAGGCCACTACGGCCTCGCGCTTGTTGCATACTCCGCATTTTTTCATGTCGCATCGTCTTCCATCTGCAACACACCCGCTTCTATGCGCCCCTGGCGATCCATGCTCTGGGCCAATTTGCGGTCGTGGGTCATCACCACAAAAGCCTGTCCGCGCTCTCGGGCCAACCCGGCGAGCAGTTGGTGCAGGGACTCGCTAGCCGTCTCGTCGAGATTGCCCGATGGCTCGTCGGCCAGCACGACTAATGGCTCGTTGACCAGCGCTCGCACCATGGCCACCCGCTGGCATTCGCCACCCGACAGCGCCCCAGGTCGGTGGTGCAAGCGGTCCGCTAGTCCGACGGAATCCATCAGCTCAAGGGCCTCCTTGCGGCGATCGACGCCAGCGACCCGCGCCGGCAGCAAGACGTTTTCCAGCGCAGTAAATTCCGGCAGCAGATAGTGAAATTGGAATACGAAACCAATGTGCCGATTGCGAAAGCGCGACAGTGCCTGATCTTCGAGGTTAAGCACATCAATGCCGGCGATCCGCAATTGGCCAGCTGTCGGCAGGTCGAGCGTACCCAACAGGTGCAGCAAAGTGCTTTTGCCAACTCCAGACTCGCCCATAACCGCGACTAGCTCGCCCGCGCGCACCACTAAGTCCACTCCTTTGAGCACTTCCAAACCCGCACCGCCGGTGTCGAACACCTTGCGCAAACCGCGCGCTTCGAGGATGATGTCGGCCTGTTCCACCATCTTACATTATATACCGAATGGCTTCTACGGGCATCAATCCCGCGGCCTTGCGCGCCGGATAAATCGACGTCGCCAAGCAGATGACCATGCTAATAGCCGCTACCAGTGCAAAGTCCACGATATCCATATCCACAGGCAACGAACTGATGAAGTACATGTCTCCAGGAATGGAAATCAGCGCAAAGTGCTGTTGGGCTAAACAGAGCGCAAAACCGATCAAGCAGCCCAAGAAGGTTCCGATGCCGCCAATGACCAAGCCCTGATAGATGAAGATGCGATAAATCTCGCCCACGGTGCAACCGATCGTCCGCAAGATGCCGATCTCGGGCGTCTTGATTAGTACCGACATAACTAGGATCGACATGATGTTAAAAGCAGCGACCAGCACGATGAGACTCAGCGCGAGGAAGATCGCCCATTTTTCCAACTCGATCCAGCGGAAGAACTCGGGAAAAAGCTGGGTCCAATCGCGCACTTGATAGGGATAGCCCAACTCCTCGGCTAGGCGGTCGCGGATCTCAGGCGCTTGGTAGATGTCTGCGACGTGGATGTGGATATCAGTAATCGCATCGCCCAATTCGAGCATGCGCTGGGCGTCTTCTAGGTGAATAAAAGCATAGTTGTCATCGTACTGGTACATGCCGCTTTCAAAGTGATCGGTCACGAAAAAGGACCAGGGACGCGGCGAGAAACCATCCATCACGGCTGCTTCCACATCGAGATTTTGCACCGTCATCAGCAACACCTCAGAACCCGGCCCCACGTGCAAGCGCCGCGCCAAGTACTCGCCGAGAACAATCCCCCGTTTATCTAACTCTGCGAGCAAGCCGAGACGTAGCTGACCCTCTGGACTGGCGTAGCGCAAGTGTTCGGTCAGATCGGAGACCTCTGGAAAGGTCGCCGGATCAATGCCCCACACGGGGATGCCATCGACCCGGCCCAAATCGAGCTGCGAGGCAATAATGACCTTAGAATCCACGACTGGAGCCGCGCCCACGATCCCAGCAGCGCCTTTCACCTGCTGCAACAGCCCCTCCCAATCCGCGATGGGGCCGGCGTCAAAGCGGCGAATATTGACATGAGCGTTCATGCCGATCAGCCGATTTTTGACTTCGCCGGCAAAACCATTAGTCACCGAGAGAATGATCACCAAAGCCGCTACCCCCAAGATCACCCCACCGACGGCCATATAGGCGATGACGGAAAAGAAGCCTTCGCGTTGCTTGGAGCGCAGGTAGCGGCCGGCGACAAATAAAGCAATGCTCACGTTTGTCCCTCGGTCAAATAGGCGCGGATGAAGCGGTCGATGTCGCCGTCCATTACCGCTTGGACATTGGCCGTTTCGCAAGCGGTGCGGTGGTCTTTGACTATGGT
The DNA here is from genome assembly GCA_009845645.1 of Gemmatimonadota bacterium. Lineage (GTDB taxonomy): Bacteria > Latescibacterota > UBA2968 > UBA8231 > UBA8231. The sequence continues at coordinate 2,686 of VXZF01000382.1, forward strand.
GTATGGATGGAGCACGTAGGATCGGATCTGCGAGCCGAAGTCAATGCTCTTCTTGGTGCTCTCCACCGCGAGCTGTTTCTGCTTCTGTTCGTCCTTGAGGTGCTGGTACAGGCGCGCCTTGAGCACCTTAAACGCAGTGGCTTTGTTCTTGAACTGCGAGCGCTCGTTTTGGCACTGGACGACAATGCCAGTGGGCAGATGCGTGAGCCGCACGGCTGAGGCGGTCTTGTTCACGTGTTGGCCGCCCGCGCCTCCGGAGCGGTAGGTTTCGACCTTCACGTCCTCGTCGTTGATATCCACCTCAATATCGTCTTCGACTTCTGGATAGACAAAGACCGACGCAAACGAGGTGTGCCGGCGGCGACTCGTATCAAACGGTGAGAGCCGCACCAAGCGATGGACGCCGGCCTCGGCCTTGAGGTAGCCATACGCATAATCCCCTCTAACCTCAAGGGTTGCGCCCTTGATGCCAGCTTCCTCGGCCTGCTGTAGATCCACGACCGTGCATTCCATGCCGTGGCGCTCGGTCCAGCGCGTGTACAGGCGCATCAACATCGACGCCCATTCGGCGGCATCCGTGCCCCCTGCTCCCGAGTGAATGACGAGAATTGCGTTCTTGGGATCGGCCTCGTCGTTGAGCATCGTGCGGAACTCCAATTCGCCAATGCCCTGCATGGCGCTTTCGACCTCGGCCTCGACCTCGGCCAGCGCCTCTGTATCGCTTTCTTCGGCCGCCATCTGCCGCAGTTGATCCAAGTCCTCCAACTGCGCGTCCAAGGTCTCCCAATCAGCGATGATGTCCTTGAGGATGCGCACTGTCTTGCCGACGGATTCGGCCTGCCGCCGATCGCTCCAAAAGTCCGCGGCCGCCATGCGCTTTTCTAGCGCGGCCAGCTCTTCCTTTTTGCCGCTTATGTCAAAGATACCCTCGCAGTCGCTCTAGCTGCTGCCGCCCGCTTGTCAACTGTTCCTCAATCGTGGCCATTGTCGTCTTCCTTGGTTTCGTAGTAGCGATCAAAAAGGAGGCTTTCGTGCTTGCGTTCAGCGGGTATTTCAAAAAGTAGCTGCCCCTCGTACACCTCGCCCTTGGTCCCCTTGAGTTGGTCGGTGTGTGCAATGAAAAACGGCGATCGCGACAGCGGATAATAGCGCCGCCCACCATCGTCAACTAGCTGAAAACACTTCGGTACAATCACCCAAGCAAGCTGCAAATTCACCTGCAAACGCACATCGATGAGCACGAACTTGTGTCCCTCGTCAGGCGGACCGTGAAAAAAGTGCATGTAGCGCACCCCGTCCACGGGTACCGTTAGGGCAACTTGGTTGTTGATGTTGGCGAACAGGTTGGTCAAGTTTTCTAGCTTGTCCGCCGACCCGCCCGTCAGGCTCACCCCAATGTAGATCGGTACAAAGAGGGTCACGCCGCCCAAGACGACGCGGTTGAGCATCCGTAGGCGTTTGTTCAACTGCTTCTTGCGCTCGCTTGCTTTGATTACCATGGCTTCCTCAAGGGGCGCGCACAAGGGCAATTTTGCCCAAGCGGCTGCGGCTAGGCAACCGCAGTTGATAGAAGTACATCCCGTTGGCTACGGCCCGGCCCGGCGTCCAACGCGGGGCGCGGCCCGGCCGGTCGTGGCTCCCCGGCCACAGATCCCAACGCTCGGTGAACACTAATCGGCCCACTATGTCAAAAACGCTCAACTCGACGAGGCCGCGCTCGGCTAGCTGCACTGGAAAATGCACCACCCCGTCCCGCGCTGGATTGGGGAAAGGTGCCAACAGGCGGTCCTCCTCCGGCGGAACCTCGTCGAGATCACTGGCCGCCAATGCGTTTATCTGACCCCAGCCATACACCGTGTCGGGACCGGCGACTCCCAAGTCCAGCGCGGTCGAGCGCAAAGCCTCCAGTACTTGGGCCGGCGTCCATTCGGGATTTTTTTGCAACAATAGGGCGCAAACCCCGCTCACCAAGGGTGCCGCAAAGGAAGTGCCGCCCTTGCGCACATAGCCTCCGCGCCGCAGATCCGCGACCACCACGCCGCTGCCGGGCGCGACTACATCCGGCTTAATGCGGCCATCAGCCGTTGGCCCCCGCGAGCTAAAGGAGGCAATCTGCGGCATGCGCTCGCCGCTGCCGGGCACATCTACCGCCCCCACCGCAATCGCGCCATCGGCGTCCGCCGGTATCGTTATGTAGTGCCAATCTCGGTTGGCCTCATTGCCCGCGGCCACCACCACCACGATGCCGCGCCGCACCGCCAGCGCCGCTGCCACGCTCGTCAGCGCTGTTTCCCCGTCCAGATCCGCTAGCGAGTAACCCGTGCCGTCGTCCCACCGATTGTAGCCCAACGAACTGTTGACCACCTGCGCTCCCAAGCTGTCTGCCCATTCCAAACCAGCGACCCAGCGATCCTCCTCCGAGGGCATTTCGGGCAAGTTGTCGTCTAGTTCGGTCTTGGCCAAGATGTACTCAGCGTCGGGTGCTACGCCGACAAAGCGATCGGGCTGATAGCCTGCCAGCAGGGAAAGTACTTGCGCACCGTGCAAGTTTTGGCTGCCGCTCCTTTCGTCGCCCGTGATGGGTTGATCGACTTCATCGCTGACAATCTCGTCGTCATTGACAAAGTCGCGCTGGGCCACCACGCGAATGGAGGTGAAGGCCGCGTGTTCGGCGTAGTGGAAACCGTTGTCGAGCAAGGCCACGCGCACCCCAGCACCCGTCAGACCTTGGTCGTGTAGGGGAGGAATGGCAATTTGGGCCAACTGCTCAAAGGCTAGGCCATAACGGCTTTGCAGCAATTTAGGGCTGGCAAGCAGTTCGGGCGGCGGTGGACTAGGCCTCTGCAAGCGCTGCACGGGCCGCGTTGCAACGACAAAATCCGCAGTCTGCACTCGGAGCTGTACCTCGGACGAAACCCGCGCGCTGACTGCGTTGAGCCAACGCGAGGAGGAGCGCACCACCACCCCCATCTTCCGCAGCCGTTCGATATAGCGTTGGCTGACGGGCAGGTCCAGTTCCGCGTCCGTATGACCAGCCCCCAAACCCACCCAAGCGATGCGTCGTCCCT
>VXZF01000592.1 GCA_009845645.1 Gemmatimonadota bacterium
CGATCCCGACTCGGAGGCGATGCAGGGGCAGGCGGCCTGTTATCAGGCGCACGACTTGCCGTATGAACAGCTCGATGCAGCCTCCATTAACGCGCGCTACCCAAGCTTGGCTTTTCCTGAAGAGTGGAGTGGGTTTTACGATCCTCTAGGCGGTTTTCTCCGAGTCGAGGACTGCGTCCGGCGGCACGTTGCGTTGGCCCAGAAGCACGGCGCAAAGCTCTACACTGGGGAGGTTGTGCTGTCGTGGCGGCGCGAGGGCGAAGGAGTGGTAGTGGAAACTGAGCGACGGCGCTTGCTCGCCACGCGGTTGGTGTTGGCGACCGGGGCTTGGGCAGTGCCGGAGCTATGCCGGCTGGGCGTGGCGGCGTGCGTAGTGCGCAAGGTGCTGTTGTGGTACCAGGGGCACGGCGTGGAGCAGTACGCGCGCGGCGCGTTCCCCTGCTTCTTCATCGCCGACGGCGAACAGTACTTCTATGGTTTTCCCGCGGAAGCGCCGTGGGGTCTCAAGTTGGCCGAGCACAATGTGTCGCACGACCCGGTAGCCGACCCGCTCCAGCTCAATCGCGCATTGGCTGCTGGCGATCAGCCCTGCGTCCTCGATTTTCTCGCGCGATACTTTCCCGCGCTGCAACCAGAGCTGAGCAAATACGCTGTCTGCATGTATTCACTGACTCCTGATAAGAACTTCGTTTTGGATATCCACCCCGAATGCCCGGCCGTGGTGTTCGGGGCAGGTTTTTCTGGCCACGGCTTCAAATTCTCTCCGGTAGTGGGCGAAATCTTGGCTGAATTGGCGCTGGAAGGCGATACCCAGCATCCCATCGAATTCCTGCGCCTTTCCCGCTTTGCACAAAGGAGGTCGTAATATGGATCTAGGACTGAAGGACAAAATTGCTCTGATAACTGGAGGGAGTCGGGGGATCGGTCGGGCGATTGCGTTGGCGCTGGCCAATGAGGGGTGCAAGGTGGCGATTTGCGCCCGCGACCAAGAGCCGCTCGAACGCGCATTGCAGCAGGTACGAGCTACTGGGGTCGAAGCCATTGCCGAGGTCGCCGACGTGCGCTCGCGGTCGGAGGTGGAGGCCGTTGTCGAGCGCTGTGAGACCGAATGGGGCGGCGTGGATATTCTGGTCAACAATGTGGGCGGGGCGGCTGGCGAACAGAGCTTGCTCGAAACCGCTGATGAGGACTGGATGGAGACCTTTGATCTAAATGTGTTCCACGCCGTGCGCACGACGCGAGCGGCCCTGCCCTACATGCGGCAGCGAGGCGGGGGCACGGTGGTGATCGTCTCGTCGATCTCGGGGTGGAAGCCCGGGCCTAAGTCCCAATACGGAAGTGCTAAGGCCGCGGAGATTTTTCTCGCCGGTGCGCTGGCGCTGGAGCTGGCCGAATGCGGGGTGCGGGTCAACACTGTCGCGCCGGGGTCGATATTTTTTCCCGGCGGTGGGTGGGCGCGTTTTAAGGAGGAGCAGCCCGAGCACTTTGCCCAGTTTGTGGAACGGGAGTTTCCCGCTGGGCGCTTGGGGACGCCAGAAGAGGTGGCGGATGTGGTGGCGTTTCTGGTGTCCGAGCGCGCGAATTGGATCAATGGAGCGATGATTCCAGTGGATGGGGCGCAGGGACGACCGACGGCGTTTTGACGGGTGAGCGCGCGACCGCAATCTCGTCAGCGAGATGGGACGATGCGAAATTGGCGCTTGCCGTCGATGCGGTAGGTCTCGAAGTCGTCGTGGTCGATGGTAAAGATCGCCGTAAGTGATTCTCGTTTGGCCAGATGCACCAGCGTTGCGTCGGCGAAATCCATCGGTCGGTCGTCGTAGCGTTTCATTAGACGGTCCAGATCCGGCAGGTCTGCATCTGTTATCGGCAGTACTGTTATGGCACCGGAGCGCAGAAAACGCCAAGCGGCATTGATCGCCGGTCGATGATCTCCTAGCAAATGGAAGAGTTCGGCAAGTACGGCAGTGCTAGTGGCTAACGGCAGTCGCAAAGACGGAAACGCCTCGACACACCGGTCGTGCCACTGGTCGTCGGCATCGAGCAAGGCTAGGATCGTCCCCGTATCGATGAGACCCTTAGCCCGCACGGCGTTGTTGTAGCCGGGCGCGCACTCGTTGCTTGACCTGCTGTGAACGGAAGGGGTCGCCGCCCCGGATGGTGCCAAAGGTCTGCATGGCGGCTTGGCGAAGCTGGTCTTGTATTTCGTCGTCCCCAGCCTCTTCCCGGTCGAGCCACTGGGATACGATCTGGTCGAGTAATTGGGCTACGCTCGTTTTATGGGCTCGGGCGGCGGCTTCGAGACCGTTTTTCACTTCGGGAGAAACGCGCCAACTATATACTTCGCTTTTGTTCATGTAGTACAGTGTACCACATATGTGATGCCGTTGCAATAGGCAATAGGCATAAGTAAGCCACTCCCAAAAAATCGACACAGTACGTGCCGGTTTCACACGATGCAATCAGCGCAGCAGGGTGAGTCTGCGAGTCTCACCCCTGAAACAGCGACAGCGCCCCATCGACGTACATCTCAGTCCCCGTAATATAGCTAGCCTCGTCCGACGCCAAGAAGAGAATAGCGTTGGCGACCTCTTCTGCGCTGGCGGCGCGTTGTTGTAGAGGGATCATGCCCTGAGGGAACTCGCGGGGGATGCGGATCTTGTCGATGTTGCGGGGGAAGGTGTTCTCGCCGATGCTGGTTTTGGTGGCACCAGGGCAGACGACGTTGATGCGGATGTCCCACTGCGCCAGTTCGACCGCGGCCATTTTGGCGAAGGTAACTTGGGCGGCTTTGGAGCAGGAATACGAGGTGAAGCCGAAGTTGGAGAAGATGCGGTTGCCGTTGACCGAGGAAACGACGACGATGCTGCCGCCGCCGGCCGCACGCAGGTGGGGGATGGCGTATTTGACGGTGAGGAAGGTGCCGCGCACGTTGATGTTGTGCGTCTGATCCCATTCCTCGGGCGTAATGTCCTCGATGGGGGCAAAGACGCCGTTGATGCCGGCGTTGGGCACGACGATGTCGAGGCGGCCCCAACGCTCAACAGTGGCGGCCACCAGCTCGGCGACGTGTTCGGCGTTAGCTACGTCGCCGGGCAAGGCCAGCGCTTGGCCGCCTAGTCCTTCGATTTCGGCGACAGCTTCCTCGCAGCGCTCGGCGCGGCGGGCCGTCAGCGCGATGTTGGCTCCTTCGCGGGCCATGGCCACGGCCGCGGCCCGACCGATACCGCTGCTACCCCCGGTGATGAGAGCCACTCTGTCTTTCAGCTTCATGTCGATCTCCTAAGTTGACGAGAAAATGTGGGCGGAATATCATTGGAAGCCCCTAAAATACATCCAGCGAAAATGGAGACAAGAATGGAAGAAAACGTGAATCCACACTCCCGACCTGCGGATCTGAAGATCACGGATATGCGCGTCGCCAATCTGCGCGGCGCACCGTTCCGCGCGACGATCATCCGCATCGACACCAACCAGGGCATCTCGGGCTACGGCGAGGTGCGAGACGGCGGTAGCCCGACCTACGCGCTGATGCTCAAAAGCCGCTTACTCGGCGAAAATCCCTGCAACGTCGATAAGCTCTTCCGCAAGATCAAACAATTCGGCCACCACGCGCGCCAGGCCGGCGGCGTCTGCGGCGTCGAGATGGCGCTGATGGACCTAGCGGGCAAAGCCTATAACGTGCCGGCCTACCAACTGGCTGGCGGCAAGTTCCGCGACAGGGTCCTTTGCTACTGCGATACCCCGACGCGGCGCGATGGCCGGGAGATGGGACAGTTGCTCAAGGAGCGGATGGAGCGAGGGTTTAAATTCCTCAAGATGGACGTTGGCATTGGGTTGCTGCGGGGGATCGAAGACGCGCTGATTGCCCCGCCGGGCATGTTGGAAAGCCAGGGCATTATGCACCCATTTACGGGGATCCAGCTTACTAACAAGGGCATCGACATCCTCTGCGAATACGTGGCGCAGGTGCGCGAGGTGATCGGCTATGAAATTCCCTTGGCCGTCGATCACTTTGGCCACATTGGCGTCGAGTCCTGCATCCGCTTGGGCAAGGCACTGGATCAGTTCAGCCTCGCTTGGTACGAGGACATGATCCCCTGGCAGTTGCCCGACCAGTGGCAGCGGCTTGCCGAGGCCGTGGATACGCCCGTGTGCACGGGAGAGGATATCTATCTCAAAGAAAACTTCCTACCCCTCTTTGAACGGCGCGCCATTGCCGTCGCCCACCCGGACTTGGCCTCTTCCGGCGGAATCCTCGAGACCAAAAAGATCGGCGACTTGGCGCAGGATCACGGCATTGCCATGGCGCTGCACATGGCCATGTCGCCGGTGGCAGCATTGGCTTCGGTGCATTGCGCTGCGGCGACGGAAAACTTCATGGTGCTCGAAAACCACTCGGTCGATCAGTTAGAACAGTGGAGCAACTTGGTCGAGGGCTTGCCAGTGCCCCTGATTGAGGACGGGCACATTGCGGTGCCGGAGGGGCCGGGGCTGGGCTTTAGCGGCCTCAACGAAGAAGTGCTGCGATCGTTTGCCGACCCAGACCAGCCGGAGATATTCGGTCCCACCGACGAGTGGGACGACGAGCGGCCACACGACCGCTTGTGGAGCTAAAAATGGCCTACGACATCGCCGTGCTCAAAGGCGACGGCATCGGACCGGAGGTCATGGACGAGGCCCTAAGGGTGCTCAATGAGTTGGGAACTCCTGCTCTTGCCTTCGTCGAGTATCCGTGTGGCGCGGGGTGCTATCTGGAGCAAGGGGATCCACTGCCGGAGGCGACGGTTGAAGGATGTCGTCAGGCGGATGCGGTTCTATTGGGAGCGATGGGCCTGCCGCACGTGCGCTGGCCGGACGGGACGGAGATGCGGCCACAAGTCGATTTGCGCTTCCAACTGGACCTGTACGCAGGGGTGCGGCCAATTTACCTCTATGCCGCCGCGCATACTCCGCTCAAAGGGTTGGAGGCGGGCGATATTGACTTTGTCATCTTGCGCGAGAACGTCGAAGGGCTTTTTGCTTCCATGAACGGCGGCATCCAGTTGCGCGGCGAAGTGGCTGTGGACTCTATGGTGATCACACGAACCGGAACCGAACGGGTGGTGCGCTACGCCTTTGAGCTGGCGCGGCAGCGCGGCCGGACGCCGATGAAGGTAACGTGCGTTGACAAGGCCAATGTCTTTCGCTCGATGGCTTTCTTCCGCAGTGTGTACGACGAGGTCGCCGCTGATTACCCAGACGTTGAGCGCGACTACGCGTACATCGATGCGCTGAGCATGTACTTGGTACAGCAACCGGCGGGATACGACGTGCTGGTTACCGAGAATATGTACGGGGATATTATCTCGGACTTGGCCGCTGGTTTGGTCGGCGGCTTGGGGTTGGCTCCTTCGGGGGACATCGGCGAGGACGCGGCTGTGTTCCAACCTTCGCACGGGACGGCTCCCGACATTGCCGGGCAGGGGAAGGCCAATCCAGTGGCGATGATCCTGTCGGCGGCCTTGATGCTGCGCTGGTTGGGCCAGCAACACGGCGATCCGGTGGCTGTTGCAGGTGCTGAGCGGATTGAAAAGGCGGTGCGTGCGGTAATCGGCGAGCAGGGTATGGGGACGCCCGATTTAGGGGGGGCGTTGAGCTGCCGCGAGTTGGGGGAGCGGATTGTCCAAGCGATCTGACATGAACCGACGGACCTTTCTCGGCTTGGGTTTAAGCGCGGCTGTGTGGCCTGCATTGGGCCGCGC
>VXZF01000508.1:0-1779 GCA_009845645.1 Gemmatimonadota bacterium
AGCGTTTAAGTATGCCTTTTAGCCGTCGCCGTGTCCACTTCGGTGCCCAATCTGCCGATGCCGCATGGCCGTTACTCGGCGACCAACCTAGAGCTAGAAGAATAATTCTTGTAAGTGGTTCGCCTCCGCTGTAAGTTCTATGTAGATACCCGCCGGCAGCGTGCTGTCGGCTCAAGGGCCGCTTTTCGGAGTGGTCCTTGCTTTTTCCGGGAGGTTCCTTCCCCTATCTGCCCTTGTGGAGATTCCCATGACTACTACCGACTTGATTACTGCCGACGAGTTGCTGCAGATGAAGGACGATGGCTTCCGCTATGAACTGGTCCGAGGAGAATTGATAAAAATGAGTCCAGCCGGCCACCAACACGGCAGAATTGCGCTCAATTTCACCACGCCTTTGGACCAGTTCGTCCGGGCCAATCAACTAGGTGCCGTCTATGCGGCCGAAACCGGCTTCAAACTGGCCGAAGATCCCGATGTAGTGCGGGCCCCAGATGCGGCCTTCATCCGGCGCGAGCGGGTCGAGACAGTGGGCCAAACCGAGGGCTTTTGGCCCGGTGCCCCCGACCTGGCGGCCGAGGTCATCTCACCGGGAGATACCCACGCCGAGGTCCAGGACAAGATCGCCGACTGGCTCGACGCTGGCACCCGTTTGGTCGTGGTCATCAATCCAAGCACCCAAACGGTTGCTCTGTATCACTCGCGGAGCGATATCCGCATTCTGACCACTGACGACGTACTCGACGGCGGCGCAGTAGTGCCGAACTGGACCCTGCCGGTGCGAGATATATTCATCTAACCTCTACAAAACCCCCTGATGCCCTCTGCGAACGGCCTCGCACAAACGCATGGTATGCACGGCATCGTCCAAATTCGACCACGGCGTTCGATCCTCCAGAATGCAATCGACAAAGTGGACGACCTCGTTGAAGCCAGCCCCACCCATTGCTTCGATCTCCTCGTCCTCTACGGTAAAAGGCTCCCTCTTGTCATAGCCCTCCACCTGCGGCCCCCGGGTCATATCCAGATAGACCGACAAATCCTCGCCGTGTACTTCGGCCCGCTGAATGCGGTAGCCCACGCCGTAGTGACTCATCATGGTCCCGAAGGTACCCGTATCGAAACGCACCACGGCGTTGTGCCGATGACACCCAGGCCGCTCGCCGTCCTGCACCATCCCCTGCACCTCCACCGGAATGGCCGCTTCCTCGGCGCTGCGGCCAGCCAGCCAGCGCAGCAGATCGACGTGGTGAATGGCGTCGCATATCACTGGGTCGGGTGCCGCCGGCCCCAACAGGGTCACCGGCTTATTGTACGTGGCAGCGCAATGCACCGCGCCGCCAGCCGCCTGGATACGCTGCCGCGCGGCTAGCACTTGGGGAAAGTAACGCCGGTTAAAAGACACCAGCGCCTTGCCGCGGCTCTGCTGGGCCGCTTGCGCCATCTGCGCGGTCTCGGCCGCGGTCATGCCCGGCGCTTTCTCCACCGAGGTGTGCAGCCCGCGCTCCAAGCAATCGAGCACAATGGGCAGCAAGTGGCCGGGCATAGTGACCACGTGCACCACGTCCGGCTGGCAGACATCGAGCATCTCCCGATAGTCGGCAAAGGCGCGTTCCGGCCCCCATTCGGCCTCATTTTTGCGCAGCCGCTCCTCGTCCAGCTCGGCAATGCCCACCAAGCGCAGGCGTGGCTCGTCGGCAATCATGCGGAAGTGCGACTGGGCGTGGCCACCGCAGCCGATGACCGCTACTTTCAAATCTGCCATGGGATTTCCTTTCCAAG
>VXZF01000508.1:1879-5712 GCA_009845645.1 Gemmatimonadota bacterium
ATTCCAAAGGATATGCTCATGCGCGTCATTGCCGTCGGCTGCGAATACTCAGGCGTCAGCACCCTCATCGATCAGGTGCATCAGTGGGGGCTGAGTCGCGGGATTAGCCACCATCTCGACGATCATTTTACCATCCCCGACGCCTATCACCTCAGCGACGAGGAGCAGCTAGCCATGCTGGCCATGCTGCCGGCCATCAAGGAGCGGTTCCAGCGCTTCCAAATCGTCTATCACGTGCGCTTGCTACACCGCTACCGAGACATCTTGTTGGGCGGCTTCCACATTGAGGAAAAGGTGTACGGCCCCAAATACTACTACCCAGGCATTGACATCGACATCCGCGAATACGAGCCGGACATGCCCGACGACACCATACTCGTCCATCTGTACGCCGCACCCGAAACAATCCGCGCCCGCATGGCCGCAGCCCCGCACCCTCACTCATTGGTCCCCGCCGAAGACGTTCCAGAAATACTAGATCGTTTCGAGCAAGAGGTGCGGGCCTCTTGGATCAGTCGCAAATTCGCCATTGACACCACCGACCTAACGCCGGCCCAACTCCTCGAAACCTTCCTCAACCGCTCCATCCCCCACCTCAGCCCCGAAGACGCCGCCACGCGGCTCTTGGCCCCTTAGCTTCTACCAATGACTAATCACAACACGCGGAGCGCGGAAATGGCAGATTCGAGAAGGGACTTTTTCAGGAAGGCGGGCAACCTCACGCTCGGCGCGGCAGCGGCGTCCATATGGGCCTCCGACAGCCTGCAAAAAGTCCACGCCGCCACTGAACGTCTCGGCCAAGCCTCTCCAGAAGCCAGTGCACTGGACGAGCAATTCTGGTACAGCGTGCGCGGGGCATTCAATTTGTCGCCCCAGTTTATCAACTTCGAGAACGGATATTTCAGCCCGCAGCCAGAAGCCGGGATCGACGAGGTGTGCAAAAATGCCCGCGCCATCAACGAGATTCCCTCGTTTTACATGCGGCGCGAGCTGGTGGACGACACCCGCGAGATGCACCAATTGCTAGCGCACTTTGCCGGTTGCTCGGACGAAGAAATCCTCCTGACGCGCAATACGACCGAATCGCTCAACATCGTCATCATGGGGCTGAAGCTGCAACCCGGGGACGAGGCCCTGTGGGGAACCTACGAATACGGCAGCATGAAGGTCGCGTTTGAGCAGCGCGCCGCCCGCGAAGGCATAGTCAACAAGGTGCTCGACCTGCCCATCACCTCCATGGCCAACGACGAGATCGTCGCGGCCTACAAAAAGGCCATTACACCACGCACCAAAGTGATCCTCGTCTCCCACATAGTCTATTTAACTGGCCAAGTGTTACCCGTGCGCGAAATCTGCGACATGGCCCACGAGCAGGGGGTGGAAGTCATCGTCGATGGCGCTCATGCCTTTGCTCATCTAGCCGACAAAATCCCCGACCTACACTGCGATTACTACGGAGCGAGTCTGCACAAGTGGATGTTGGCACCGCTGGGTACGGGCATACTGTATATCAAAAAGGAAAACATCGAGAAGGTGTGGCCGCTATTCGGCGACGGTGGGTACGCCTCGGACTCGATCCACAAGTTCGCCCACATCGGCACGTATCCGGCTTACTTGCAGCTAGCCTTAGCCGAGGCCATCCGCTTTAACCAAACCATCGGCTTGGAGCGCAAAGAAGCGCGCTTGCGCTACATCAAAAACTACTGGGTCGATCGCCTGATCGACGTGCCCAACATCGTCGTCCACACGCCCCGAGAAGCCCACCGCTCATGCGCCATTTCCACCGTTGGCATCAAGGGACAAGATCCTGCGGACGTTACCAACGCTCTGTACGACAAATACAAGATCTTCACCGTGCCGCCGGGTTATCCCGGTGCGGTCCGCATTTGTCCGAACATATACACAATACCCTATGAGTTGGATATGTTCGTCGCAGCAATGAAAGAACTAGCCGTCGCCTAATCCCACTACCTCGCGCTATTGTCTACGCTTATCGCCCGTCTCCAATCCCCGGGCGATGTCCAAATTTTCCCTAAATCCCGGATCATCCGGAGCCAAGCGCACCGCGCTAGTAAACGCCGCCGCTGCTGCTGCAAAGTCCCGACGCATCAGGTGCAGATTGCCGAGGCTATTGTACGCGTTGGCGTGCGTCGAATCCGCGGCGAGCGCTTGGGCAAAAAGCTGTTGGGCCGCGTCGAATCGCTCCTCGCGCAAATAGATGTTGCCCAAGTTCACATAGGCCGCCGCAAAGGTCGAGTCGAGTTCAAGAGCGCGGCGGTAGCGCGCAGCGGCCTTGGCGAATTGGCGACGCTGGCCGTAGAGCACGCCCAAGTCGTAGTGGCGGCGCGCGTCCTCGGCCTCGCTCAAGAGCGTAAACTCCAAGCTCTTGATCATCTTTTCCTCTTCTTCGAGGCGCGCAAATCGCTCCAACACCTCGCGGCCTTTTTCCCGCTCGCCCAAGCGCATATAGACCTGTCCCAAGTCGTAGTGCGGACGCGCCCAAAACGGGCGCAGCGCAACGGCCCGCAGCAAAAGATCCTCTGCCTCTTCGTAGCTCCGATCCTCCACATACAAAGCACCCAAGCCCGCGTACGCGCCCGCTTGGGTAGTGTCCGCGCGAATCGCCTGGGCAAACGCCGTTTTCGCTGCCTCGCGCTCGCCGCGCTTGACGTGGACTTGGCCGAGATGGTACCACAGTTCATAGTGCGTCGAATCCACTTGCAAGGCGCGCTCGTACAGGTCAGCGGCCTCTTGATACTCACCCTGCCGGATGTGCAGCAGACCCAAAGCATTGTACGCGGAAATGTACCCGGGGTTGCTTTCCAATGCCTTGCCGAGCGGTGCGTAGGCCGCTTCGTACTTTTTTTGCCGAATGTACACGGCACCAAGCTGGTAATAAGCGTCCGCGTAGTCAGGCTTGAGTGCTATGGCCTTTTGGTACGCAACCTCTGCTTGGTCCAGGGCATCGGTCAGAAAATAGGCATTGGCCAGATTGTAGTGGACTTGGGGCGCGTCGGGCATCTGCGCGGCCGCTTGCTTGTACGCGGCAATGGCTGCGTGGAAACGCCCGCCTTGGGCGTGTTCAAGCCCCTGCTGGAAATACGCGCGGCCGGTAGCCGAAGGAGACTCCGGCTCTTGGCAGCCGATGAGCAGCAGCGCTAGGCACAAAACCCTAATCATCGCGGCTCCTCCGCGATCAACACCTGTCCGGCCAACACTCCTTCGAACCGCTGCACCTTGCCACTGGGCCAGCGAATCTCCACTTCGTCGGCCTGCGCGCTAGTGCCGAGACCAAAAAAGACGCGCGGGTCGTGGCTCGACAGATAGCTACCGCCGCGACGCACCTCCCGCATTTGCACCCAAGACCCAGTGCGCACGCGGATGCGAGCGCCGACGCCGTCGCGGTTGCTCTCCACGCCTACCGTGCGGACGGCCAAGTAGTTGCGCTCGCCGCCCATGTCATTGCGCAAAAGCGAGGAACGCGCATTGATGTGGGACACCGCAATATCGAGGTCGCCATCGTTGTCGCAATCGCCCAAGGCCATCCCTCGGCTCGACTGCACAGCACCAAGCCCGGCCGCGGCGCTGACCTCGGCAAATCCAGCAGCACCGTCGTTTCTGAACAACTGATCGGGCTGCGAGTACGTGGTCTCGGCGAAAAGTTCTACGTTGTCGTCGATGTGACCATTGGCCACGAAAAGATCCTCGTCGCCGTCCAGATCCCAGTCGAAGAAAGCCGTCCCCCAAGCCAGGTACGCCAGCGAGGGTTTGCCCAATTTGGCGTCCGTCGTCCGGTCCCGGAAAAACCCCTCGCCCTCATTGTGGTACAAGGT
>VXZF01000121.1 GCA_009845645.1 Gemmatimonadota bacterium
GGCCTGGCACGAGTGCGTACGCGGCGAATTGGTCTTCGTCTCCAGTGCGGGTCAGACGCAGTTCAAAACCGTCTGCGCTGTCCCAAGCTGTGAGTAGATGCTTGGTCTCGCCCTGGCGCAGCGAATCGGCCCACGCTTGCACGACCTCCGCTAGGGCGGCTTTGATGATCGGTCCGGCATCGCTTTGCACGCGCTCGGGGTCAGGACCCAAAAGCGGCGCTAAGTGCTGACGCCAGTAGGCCATGTCTTCCTCTTTCATCTTCAGAAAGGTCCAAGCTTCGGGCTCGTCTTTAGCCAGTAGGCATTTGTGAAGCTGGTAGAAGAGCGAGCCGTCCTCTAGGGCTATTTGCGCGCCGACGAGGGCGCGGAGATACGAACCGTGGTCGGGTACGATGGCTTGGGTTAGCAAAGAGCGGCCCTGCTCGTAGATCTGCAGGGAATAGGCGAGTTCGCGTAGGTTTTCCGGACTGAGGAGATCGGGCTGAAGGGCGGTGTCGCGCCGCGCGACCGCAAAGAACGCCGCGTGGGTGCCGTGGTACTGAAGTTGGTAGTGATTTTGCAAGACCGGCAGCGGGGCTTGGCGCGGCTCTAGCGGCACCTCGGCCAGCGAGTCGGATAGGGCCATGCGAGTCTGCCGACTGGCGAGAATGCCCTGCCAGAGCGCGCCTCTTGGCTGGCGTTTGGGGTTTTGCTGCATCAGGTATTGACCGATGTAGCGGGCCGCGTATTGGGTTTGGTACTCGAGTAAAAAAAGTACGCCAGCCGCTCCTAAAGGCACCAGCGCACACAGGGCGATGCGGACGAGGCCGTAGAGCAAGGATAACATAGCGACACAATAAGTTCAGGACAGCTACTTGTCAAAAGTGCTTGCCCATTTTGGGCGGCTAATGGTACTTTTGGCTGAGAGGCGATTAATCTATCTGGGGAGGTAGAAAAACATGAAACGCCTAAAATTTGCATGGATTGCCGTCGTCGTTGGGTTGTGGCACTGCGGCGACGAGGGCGAAAAGGGCACCAGTCCCGTCGCGACCGTCGATTCTCCGCAGGCACCGCGCGCGCTAAGTGTGGAGCGCATCGGTGACGGCGAGGTATGGCTCAATTGGCAGGCTGTCGAGGGCGAGGGCGAGGTGCTCTACGTCGTCTATCGCTCGGTCGGAGACGACGCGGCCGTGGCCATTGACTCCACGTTTGAGACCAGATACAAGGATCAGGGGCTGCGATACGAGCTGGAGTACACCTATCGAGTAACCGCGATAAACGGCGGCGGCGAGAGCAGCTCCTCGAATGCCGTCAGCGGCCAGCCCCTCAACAGCTTGACGCCGCAGCGGCCGACCGCGGTGCGCGCCGTAGCGCATCACCTCGAAGTACTCGGCCAGCTCGACATCGCACTCGATTGGGCTGACAACGCGGAGACCGATCTCGCAGGTTACCGGGTCTATCGCTCGACTGAGCAGGGTTTCACTCCGACCCTTGGGCATTTACTCATGCAGGTGTCGGGGCCGAGCTTCATCGACGCGGAGATCGCGGTGGGCACGGTGTACTACTACCGAATTACGGCGATAGATCTCGGCGGCAAGGAAAGCAAGGCCTCCGAGGAAGTAAGCGACGTCGCACTACCCTCGCCGGTGCCGTTGGTCCCGGTCGCTGGAGAAGAAGCCGCGGCACCGTTGACCTTTACTTGGAATCGCCTGCCCGAGGCGCGCGCATTCCGGGTTATCGTCACCACCTCGCTGACCAGTGGCGAAGTGTCGGACATACCGCTGACTAGCGATACCACGGCCGTATTTACCGGTCGCATTAAGGATGGGCGCTTGGTCGCGCTCGAACCCGGACAAATGTACTACTGGAAGGTCGTGGCCAGTACGCACGCCGAGGGGATTGAGAATTCGGTGAGTCGGGTTGAGAGTTTTAAGGTGGCTGAGTAGGATGGACGCGGATATAGACGCTGGGGCACTGCGCGTTGTCGAGACCTTGCGCCGGACTGGCTTCCAAGCTCTGCTAGCCGGTGGTTGCGTGCGCGACTTGGCATTGGGACGCGTGCCTAAGGACTGGGATGTAGCTACGGATGCGGGGCCAGAAGAGGTGGCTGCACTCTTTGAGCACACGGTGCCGGTGGGCGCGCAGTTTGGTATCTCATTGGTGGTGCTCGACGAGGGTGACTACGAGGTAGCGCGCTTTCGTCGCGACGGTCCGTACCGCGATAGCCGCCGTCCCGCATCCATCGAGCCAGCCGACGCCCGCGCCGATGCTGCGCGCCGCGACTTTACCATCAACGGCTTGTTCTACGACCCGGAGAGCGGTGAACTGCTCGATTACGTCGGGGGCAGCAAGACCTCGACGATAAGGTCATCCGCGCCATCGGTGACCCGGACGCGCGCTTTGCCGAAGACCATCTGCGCCTGTTGCGGGCCGTGCGCTTTGCCGCTCGGCTCGGCTTTACCATCGAACCTGAGACGTGGGACGCGCTCTGTGCCCAAGTCGAGTCCATTGCCAGCGTCAGTGCCGAGCGCATCCGCGACGAGCTAACCCTGCTGTTGACCGAGGGGGGGGCCAAGTGCGGCTTGCGCCTGTTGGACCAGTCGGGTCTGCTGCAAGCCGTGCTGCCGGAAGTCGCGGCCATGCGCGGCGTGTCGCAAGAGGCTGAATTCCATCCCGAAGGCGATGTGTGGACCCATGTCCAGCTTCTCTTTGACCATCTCGACGAGCCGTCGGCTGAGCTGGCTTGGAGTGCGTTGCTGCACGACATTGGCAAACCATCTACTATGGTGCGAGCCGAGCGCATCCGCTTCCACGGCCACGACGCGATTGGGGCCAAAATGGCGGCGGTGATCTGCGGGCGGCTGCGAATGTCCAACGAAGCGCGGAGGGTCATCGGCACGCTCGTGGCCGACCACATGCGGATAAGCCACGTGCGCCAGATGCGCCCGAGTACGCTTGTGCGCCTGTTGCGCGAGCCGCACTTTCCCGAGTTGCTCGAATTGCACCGCGCCGATTGCTTGGCCAGCCACGGCAAGCTCGACCTGTACGAGTTTTGCCAAGAGCAGTTGGCCGCCCTAAAAAAGGAGCATTTGCGCCCACCGGCTTTGCTCACCGGAGACGATCTAATCGCCTTGGGCTTTGCGCCTGGGCCTCTGTTTAGGGAAATTCTCGCCGCGGTCGAGGATGCTCAGTTGGAAGGGCGACTCGACAACTACCAATCCGCGCTGCGTTTCGTACAACGCAAATTCTGCGCTGTACCTGCTGCTTAATTCACAAGATGATCCGCAGATGGACGCAGTAGGGCGGTTTGTGCAACGTGCGTTCAGTCTAGACCCCGCTTGAGTACTTCTAGTACCGACTGGTGCCCTGCCGGCGACATCAGGTACAGTCCACTCCAACCTTCAGCGCGGACTTGACGCACTTGCTCGGCAGCCAATTCGACGCCCGCTTTAGCTTGGTCGGCTGGGTCTGCATACGCGTCTAGCTCGGCAAAAATCGCTTCCGGCACAACCACTCCGGGCACCTCGGCAATGCGCCGGGCGTGTTCCAACCCCCTCAGCACCATGACTCCCACAATGATCGGCACCTGAGCGCGATAAGTGGTCAGAGCCGCTAGAGCCTTGCCGTCAAAGGTCGGCTGGGTCATTACGTAATCGGCTCCCGCGTCGATTTTGTGCGCCAGCCGCTCCCACTCGCGCTGAAGATCGAGAGCCTCTGGCTCGCAGCCCGTGCCAATGGTAAAGTGGGTGCGGGGGTCGCGGTGCGTGCCGAGCGGTTGGCCGCCAAAGTCCAGTCCAGCATTGAGAAAGGCGTGGGCATAGCGAATGAGAGTGGTGGAGTCGAGGTCAAAAACAGCGGTAGAGCGCGGATAGGTTGGTGCCATTTTCGGGGGATCGCCGGTGATGAAGAGGACGTTGTGGATGCGGTTGGCCCAGTAGCCGATGAGCCGGCTTTGCAACCCCATGACGTTGAGGTCGCGGCAGGTGCAATGGGGAATTAGTTCGAGGCGGTCGCGCTCCCAATGCAGGCGGCGGCGGATGAGGTGGATGAAATCGCCCGGCGGCATTAGGGGAATGCCGCGCGAACCATCGGTTATGTCGAGGGCATCGGCCAAGCCCGAGGCGGCCAACTCGGCGACAAAAGCGAGCCGGGCTTTCAGGCCGCCGGTGCCGCGCGGGGGCAGCAGTTCGACGCTGACGGCGAATTGGCCGTCGATGAGCTTGCGTGAGAACGGGCCATTGCGGCGCTTGGCGGTTGCGTCGGTTGGTTGCTGGTCCGGTGTCCTTGCCAACTGGACGATGCGCTTCCCAGCCGCAAGGCCGTGGAGGTAGTTGTGCATCTCGTGGATGTGGGGGGGATGGACCTCGCAACAGCCGCCGATGAGGCGCACGCCCTTGTTCGCCATTTCGCGAGCAAAGCGCCCCATGCACTCGGGGTTGACGCCCGTCAAGTAGCGATGGCCTACGCGCCGGAACTCGCCGCCGTTGGGCATGACCGCGAGTTGGACTTGGCCGTCGCGCACGGATGCACATCCTTGCACCGCGACGAAGAAAGCCCGCGCTTCTGGGAGCGCACAGCAGTTGATGCCAACGACATCTGCGCCCAAGGCCGCGGCGGTTTGGATGTATGCTTGGGGGGCTTGCTCCCACGTGCCGTCGCGCTGGTGCAAGGCCATCTGGACGATGACTGGCACGGGGTTGTCGAGGTCCTGTAGGAGCTCTAAGAGGGCGGCGACCTGATCGAGGCAGGTAAAAGTCTCTAACAGCAGGGCATCGACACCGCTCTCGACGAGGGCCTCGATTTGGGCGCGGTACAGGTCGCTGGCCGTGCGCGGGGCTTGGGCCGCTGGCAGGGGCGGACCTAGGGAGCCGAGGACGAACAAAGGATCGCTGTACTGGGCCTGCTGGCAGTATTGGTCAATGGCCTCGCGTGCCAAGCGCACGGCCGCCGCGTTGAGCTCGGCGATGGACGCAGCCGAGGGATAGGTCGCGTTGGCGGCAAAGGAATTGCTGGTCAGGCATTGGGCACCGGCTTGCAGATATTCGAGGTGGAGCTGGCGGACGAGTGCTGGGCGGGTGAGGTTGAAGGCTTCGTAGAGGTGATTTTGCTCGGAGACACGACCGGTAAGGGCGAACAAGTAAGAGCCCAAGGCACCATCGGCTAGCAAGGCGCGGTGGTGGAGGGCGGCGAGGAATGGGTGCATGGGGACAGTGGGGTTGTCCACTAATGCCCGTGCTCGTCGTGAATGTTAGTGGCGTATTCTGCGGTTTTGGCGTCTAGTTGCTCTCGGCTGAGCAAGCCCTTGGCAATGATCAACTCTTCAAGCGAGGCGATCCAGCGGGTGTAATAGCTCGATGGGTCGTCGTTTTGGTCGGCTGCGGCGATGGTCGCCGCTAGTTCCGCACTGAACTCGCGCCACTCGTAGAGGTCTTTCTGGTTAAGTGCAACGGCAAGACCAAAGGCGCGTGCTTCCCAAGGGGCCTGAAAAATTAGTTCGCCATTTTCTCTCGGCAGGGCGATTTGTGCTTCCATTGCGGAGATTTGTCGGTCGGCTTTTTGCGTCATCCCGGACTTACTCTGTAGGAGATTCGATCGTAGCCACGCCGATCATCGAGTCGCGCGTGACGAGCGAAACGAGTTGTTCTTCGGTATGATCTTCCGTGCCGGCAGGGCGTTCGGGCAGCACCATGTAGCGGAGATCCGAGTTGCTGTCCCAGACGC
>VXZF01000344.1 GCA_009845645.1 Gemmatimonadota bacterium
CGGAGACGACCACCGCGTCGAAAAAGGGGCGCAACGCCAGTTCGTCTAGCAACCGATGGACGTGCGGCGGATGGTCGAAGTTGGAAATCAGCGCCAGCTTGTAGCGGCCTTGTAACTCGCCGAGCACGCTTTTGGCCTCGGGGTCGAGTTGCGTGTGTGCGTGCCACGCCGCTACGCTCGCCTCGCTGATCTGCCGCAATTCCCCCACTTCCAGTTCCAAGCCCAACTCCCCAACCAACACGCGCATGCGACGCTCGTACACTGTCAGCCCGTCGTCCTGCACTGGCGGCTCGGGTTGGAGCAGAAATTCCTCGCATAGTCGGAGTAACGTTTCTTCATCAAACGCATGGCCACTATCCATCAACTCGTGGCGTATGGCATGGTACCAGCTCTCTCCTGCGGCCTCCATATTGCCGTAGCACAACAACGTGCCGTACAGGTCGAAGAATACACCTCGTATTTCAGTCATTGAGTCTCTTTCTAATAGGCTTAGGGCGGACTTGCCCGCGTCCCGCAACTAGATCGGCGCAATCACAACTGTTTCCCCACCCACAGGGCACCTCGGCGTACCACTTCTTGGAAGGAGGGGTTTTCCAGCACTGCGTTGTCGTGGCCCAAGGCAAAGAAGAACACTCGGCCCTGACCATAGGTGTGATGATAGGCCATGACGTGGGTTTCGTCGCGGCCGGGATCATAGGCGTGCATGAGGTGATGCGAGCGGCTTGGGTCGTGCTTGAGGTAGTGCAGTTCATCGGTTACGGCAAAGTCTTCGAGGCCGGCGGCAACGGGATGGTCGGAGTCGGAGATGGTGACGGTGAAATCCATGTACGGGCTGTGGCCGTTGAAAAAGCCGTTGAGCATTTGATGGTAGCCGGCGTTGTCGCGGAAGGAAGCGTCTGCGGTGTGCAGGCCGAAGAACCCGCCGCCGCGTTCGATAAAGTGCAAAAGCCCCTGTTCCTGGGCTTGGGTGAAGTGGCCGACATCGGTGAAGAAGAGGGTGGCGTCGTACGCGGCGAGGCCGCTGGCCATAATCTCGTAGTCGCGCGAGAAATCGGCCTCGACCCGGTCGTCTTGGTTCAGCAGGTCGGTCAGAAATCGGCCCTGGCCTTCGTGGTCGTGGTAGATGCCTTCGGTGCCGACGAATACTAGCAGTTTAACGGGAGCCATGGCGGGTTTTTCCTTTTGTTATTGGGTTGGGAACGGCGGTAAGGAGTTTCTCCAACTCACCGCGACGTTTGAGTTCGTCGAGAGTCTCCTCGGTTCCTAGGTATTCCCCGTCGACGAAGATCTGCGGAATTGTGCCGTCCCCACCGGTTCGACGCAGCATTTCCTTGAAGTTGGCAGTCGGCAGTTTGAAGCCGAAGTAGAAGCGAATGGGGATCTTGGTGTATCGAATCCCCTTTCTCCACAGCATCAGGCGCGCCTTCCAGCAGTACCCGCAGAATGGGCTCAGGTAGATTTCGACTTTTGGCATTTTATTTCTCCGACGTTGATGCTTCACTACCGACCAGACTTGGGACGCGGGAATATCCCCCATATCAAGCCCAGCGGATTGGCACCTCTAAATCGCGGGCTAGTTCTTCTACTTGGTCGGCCAAGGTGGCTTCAAGGGCAATACCGTTTTTTAGGTAGTCGGCGCGCCGCTGGTAGCTGCCTTCGCCCGGCCACTGCACTGGACCCTGCTCGGGTGCTGCTTCTACTGATTTAATATGAGCCTTCAGATCGGCACTGCGGTCGTGCAGCCAGTCGCCAAAGGGCTTGAGGGCGATAAAGCACTTGGTGGAGCCGCCAGCCGAATCCGTTGGCCGCTCCTCGGTGCCCTGCTCAAAAGCGAGGAGGCCGCCGGCCAATCCAGCCGTGAGCAGATCGACCATAAAAGCTAGCCCCGAGCCTTTGTGCTGACCCATGGGCAAAAAGCGCCACGATTGCAGCAGAGCACTTGGATCCGTAGTGGGCCTGCCGCGCTCGTCCAAGCCCCAACCTTCGGGAACGCTGCGTCCGGCGGCCTCGGCCTGGCGCACGCGGCTTATGGAGGATTGGGTCATGGCCAAGTCGAGGACGACAGGCTCGCCGTCGGCTGTGGGAATGCCAATGGCGAGGGGATTGTTGCCTAGGGAAGGGACGCGCGTGCCCCAGGCGGGAAAGTTGGCGAACGCGTTGGTGAAGGCTAGGCCGACTAGCCCGGCGCGAGCGGCCCGCAACGCGTAGCTATGCCCGCGCCCCCAATGCCCGACGTTGCGGACGACGCAGGCCCCGACGCCGTATTGCCGCGCCCGTTCGAGTGCCCAATCCATGCTCTGCGCCGAAGAGAAGCGGCCAATGCCGCCGCCGGCGTCGATCAGCCGGGAGACTGGGTACTCGACGATGGTTTCAAAGCGGGGATCGGGAGCCAAAATACCTTGGCGGATGTAATTGATCGCCGAGGGCAACAAGGCGACGCCGTGGGTGTGGCCGCCGTGCAGGTCCACTTCTGCGCCGATTTGGGCTTCGATATCAGCCACGTGGGGTGGCACCCCTGCGGCTGCGAGAGCATCGAGGAAGAATTGTTCCAGATCGGCGTGGGCGATGCGTTTGGGCTGGCTCATGGTCATTGCCTTATTGATGAGATGCCGAAGGGTGAGGCGGATTATTTATGGTCCTGTCGGCAAGGTCCACAAGGACAGATCAGTGGCGTCTTTGATCAGCAGTCGGTCATCCAATACCACTGGGTGCGCCCAAGTGGGGCTATCGGCGACTTGGTATTGGGCCAGTGTCTTCCAGGCTGTGGCGCTGGGTTCGATGATACTGAGGGTAGCGTCGTTGCCCAGACTGAAGAGAACCTCGGCGGCGCTAAGCAGGGATGTGTAGTCGCCCTGACGGCCTTGGGTGGTCCACAGCGTTTTGCCGGTACGGGCGTCGAGGCAGAAGAATTGGCCTTTGCGCTGGGTTGAGAAGGCGTAGAGCAGGTCGCCGTGCAAGACGGGCGAATTGGTGTACATCCACAAATCTGGATTGTGCCAGACCGTTTCGGCCACCCAGCCGCTGTCGGTGCGGGTAGGGCGCACGGCCAGAGTGCCGCGTTCCATGGCGGTGAGGATGAGGTTATCGCCGCTGCGCAGAGGAGTGGGGATATTCTCCTCCCAAGGATGGGAGAAGGGGATTTGCCACAAGAGTTCACCCGTGGCCGGATTGAGGGCAATGCAGTGCTGGAAAGTAAGGAGCACTAATTGTCGGGTACCGTCCCAAGTGCCGATAATGGGCGAGGAGTAAGAAGGACCATCTGCGTCCCAGGTCCACACCGTTTTGCCACTGCGGCCGTCAAAGGCGGTGAGCGGCCCCACCTTGCCATCGCCGATGTGGACGATAACCCGGCCGTCAACGGCGATGGGCGAAGCCGAGGTGCCAAAGGGAAGGGACTGATTTAGGCGGTGGCGCCACAACAGTTGGCCGCTGGCTGCCTCGTAGGCCGACAGCACTTGGGTTACGCCATAGGTATAGAGTACGCCGTCGGCCAAGGCAGGGGTAGCGAAAGGGCCTTTGCCGCGCTCGTCGGCGTGGTGGGTGGCCCACTGATAGGGGACATCGCCGTATGAATCCTGCCACAATAGGCGGCCTTCGGCTAGATCGAGGGCGCTGACGTACTCTTCTTCATCCCGGCGAGTGTGGACGAAGATGTGGCCACCGCTTACCACGGGCGAGGCGTCGCCGCGTCCCACCGGAGTGCGCCATTGCAATTGGAGTGAATCGGGCCAAGTAGCTGGAGCGGAGAAATTGGCAATTTGGCCATCGCGCTGGGGGCCTCGCCACTGGGGCCAGTCGGCGGCTGCGACCGCGGCCAGCAGGAAAAGGAGCAATAGTTGGCATAACATGTGTAGTCCTCTCGCGGACGAGGTGTTCCCATTAGCTTCCAGTAGAGCGGCAGTGTCGCACACTCACTTACCAGCCGCGCACCATATAGGCCTGCAACACGCCGCTTTCATCGGAATTGAAGAAGCCCAATCTCCCATCCGGCGAGAGGAAAGGATGGATGTGGGTGTCTTTCTGCCAGGACGATCCGGGGTTTGCGACCTTCCGCGCATTTGCGAGCGCGCCTTCCTCTTCCTCGGGAAGGTCGAACAGCCAGACCGCGCCGCCCCCGTCTTTCGGTCCTGCATCTGTTATCAAACGGGTCCCGTCTATGTCCGTTGCGAAATGCCAGAAATCGGGCCCGGCAAAGGAGCGGGACAGGTCGTTGCGCCAGCCGTCCGGCGTGTTGATGCCTTCATCGCCGACGTGTACTGCCGCCCTGCCCGAGATGAGCTGTCTTTCGTCTGGCTCGCGCGTCGAGGTGCTGGTGATGGCAATGTCGCTTTTCCCCTGCCAGCATTGATGCCCCTGACAGAACTCGTTCCCATCCCTGCCCCAAGGGAAGTCGCGCAGATTTGTTCCATCGTCCCGGATTAGGTGGATGTCCGCGCCCAGTCCGCTGGTGAGCTTTTCCACCCTGCCATCGGCTGTAATGATATTCCCGTGATTTTCCTGGATCATGATGTCGTGGGAAGCCACGGGGTCTGTTTGACGCGTGTACTGCGGATGCAGGTTGCACCAGGAGGGACCGTGCAAGACCAACCGCACGGAGGGCTCTTCGATCTCGAAGACGAGCAGACCCCAGGGCTCCCCTGCGTTTTTGCCTTCCCCGAGGAATCCCGATATGGAGATGCGCCCGCCATCGGATGAAATCGTCGAAAGCGGATACGGTCGGCTCAACCTGAAATCGGTCTCTGGAATCGCGTGATCTAGGACGTAGATGATCTCGCGTTCAGACCCATCTAGTCCAACTCGCTTCAGAGTCAGTCGTCCGCCTCTTCCGTGCTCTGTTTCATTGACGAAGTAGTACAGGTAGTCGCCATCTGGTGAGATAGACGGCCCCGTCGTACCAAGGTCGGTGGTGATCGGCGTCAGGCTGCAATTGTCTTCTAAGTTGCAAATCAGAAACTGGTGCTTGGGGTCCTTGGGATCTGAGCCGTGAGGGTGTGCTGAACGGTGGAGGATCAGCCGCTGGGAATCGGGCGTGAAGATCTGCGCTTCCATATAGACATGCGATGAGGGGATCGACTCAGCCGTGAGCTGAATGACTTCGAGATGGTCCCGCTCGGTCTCGGGGACGAGGTCAGGTCGGACTTTCATGTCTTTGTTCCTCACTCCTTAACGACCGGGTACATGGCCGCAATGTGCTCTGGCCCTGAGGCGCAGCAGCCGCCGATGATTTGGGCACCCACCCGCTTCCACTCGCCGGCAAACTCCGCTAGGCGGGAGGGGTAGTAGTCGGCGTTTTGCAGGATGTCCACGCCGGCACTGGGTTTTTGGTTTGTGAGCGTCGGCCTGTTGGCAATGGGGCCGGTCGGGTTGTAGCCGAGATTGGGATACGCGCCGACGGGGCCGGCAAACGCCTCCCGGAGTATGGGGAGACCGACGGAGATGTTTTCCGGGTTGCTGCACATGAGCAGGACGGCATCGACGGGATGACCTGCGAGGGCGCTGGCGAGATCGATCAGGCTCTCGCCATACTGCATTGCGCCGTCGTCTTGGATGTGCCGGACTCCAAGGAAGACTGGCACGCCCGCCTCGGCACACCCGTCGACAGCCTCGACGCAGTCTTCGATGAAGCCGACGTACTCGGCTAGGATCAGGTCGGCACCCTCGTCGGCTAGGA
>VXZF01000682.1 GCA_009845645.1 Gemmatimonadota bacterium
CTGTGAATGTCGATGGTCCGCCGACTTGGCGGGAGATTCAGAAGAGCGGGGATGATCCGGTGCAGGCGCTGCTGCACGCTAGCTCTGGCAGTCTTTGGGTGTTGAGGGCGGGGAAAGTCCAGCGTCTCGCCGACCTCAAGCAACCTTGGCACGAGCACTGGGACGAGCAGCCGAAGATGCCAGCGGGCAACCACGACCACATTTTTGCTCGCATTGGCGACCGTCTATACACCGCCGGGGGCAAGACCTTCTTCGGCTGGCCTGCGGCGGAGTGGGTAAATCTCGACCACGTGTGGTCCTATCACATCCCCTCGGGCACGTGGCGCGTGGAGCCGCCCATGCTGGAACCGGGCAAGGCTTATTCCGGCATCGCCGCTCTTGACGACGAGCTATGGCTCCTAGGGGGCCTCTTCCGCGCGGGCAGAGGGACGCAGGCGACGGAGACTGTCGAGATCTTCGATCCCCGCACGCGGAGCTATCGCCTCGGTCCGCCGTTACCGCGCAAAGCAGGCCAGGTGGTGGCTTTGACCGTCAATGACCGGTTGTACGCCGTGGGTGGTGCCGACGACGAAAGCCCGACAGCAGAGGTTCTGAGCATTGGTGTTGGGGAGACGAGTTGGCGGGTTGATGCCCCCGCGCCCGGCCCGGTGTTTCAGGCTAGTGGCTGCGTTTTGGACGGCAGGATCTACATTGCCGCAGGCCCCGCGTCCCAATGCCCGGGTCTGTTCGTCTATGATCCCGAGCAGGATAGTTGGAGCCAGATCGAGCATCCGTCGCGGCCTCCCGGCGCTCCTCTGTGCACGGCCTTCAACGGCAGCGTCTGGGTCATGGGAGGGCGAGGGGCCAAAAGTGGCCAGACGGCGAGTTTTGCCTACACACCGGCTACCGGCCAGTGGCATCGCGGTCCTGACTTGCCCTCGCCGGTTAGCTGGGCTGCGGCTGCTGTTGTCAACGGCCGCCTGCTGATCGCCGGTGGTGCGTACCGCGACAAGCGGGTCGGCGATTTCTTCAATACCGACCGCGTGTTCTTGCTGCGCGACGCTAGGTGATTTTTCAATGTTCTATCAGACGCCGGGTACAGGCTAGGAAGTACTCGACATCGTCCGCCTTGATGTGGCGGTGGAAAACTAAGCGCACCCGGTGTGGTGGGCGGGGGTGGCTCAGGATGCCGCAAGCCTTCCAGCGGTCGACTAATTCTTGGCTGTTCCAGCCTAGACGGCTGCAATCCACAGTAACAAAATTAGTTGGGTGCGGCGGTTGGATGGATTCGAGCCCGTCAATGTCGGCCAGACCCTCGTGCAGCAATTGGGCGTGGGCCTGGTCCTCGGTCAGGCGCTCGACCATGGTCTCTAGGGCCACGATGGCCCCGGCTGCGACAATCCCGGCCTGTCGCATGGTACCGCCTAGGCGCGAGCGCACCTGCCGGGCCCGCTTGATAAACTCGCGCCGCCCGCACAACAGCGAGCCCACGGGCGCGCTGAGCCCCTTGGAGGCGCAGAACATCACTGAATCGGCGTGCTCGGTATAGGTGCGCACATCCACGCCCACGGCTACGGCCGCGTTGAAGATGCGCGCTCCGTCAATGTGCAAATTGAGCCCGTGTTTGTGGGCGGCCTCGGCCACGGCTTCCACTTGGGCAGGCAACCAGGCCGAGCCTCCGCTCAAATTGTGCGGATTCTCAATCCACACCAGCGAGGGACGGGCGCGATTGGGGTTGGCTTGGTCCGCGATCTCTTCTACTTGCTCGGGCCGCATGACGCCGAATTCCAGCGGCACTGAGCGCGCGGCTAGACAGGCCTCGGCCGCGGATTGGGCCCGGTATCCGCCAAAGACGTGTGCCCCGGCCCCGTACAATACCTCGTCGCCCGGTCGCGTGTGCGCCTCTAAGGCACAGCGGTTGCCCATGGAGCCAGAGGGCACGTACAGCCCTGCCTCCATGCCCACTTTGGCGGCCGCTAGTTCCTCCAGTTGATTGACCGTGGGGTCTTCGCCGTACGCGTCGTCGCCCACAGGTGCTGCCATCATGGCCGCCCGCATCGCCTCGGTCGGCTGGGTTACTGTATCGCTGCGCAAATCCACCCTTCGCTCTGTCAAGGTATGCTCCTTTATGTCGTGGTAATTTGGGAGTCAACTCCATTTTTGTATTGATAATTTTGGAGTTCGGGTCAAATTTCTCGCTTGAGAACTTTCTGTTCGGGTAAAAACAATTAAACACCAACAAAACAACAGAAAAGATACAATTAATGCCTACAATGACGGTAAATGGCGCGTCCATTGCATATGAAATTTTTGGTAAGGGACCGTTGCTGGTATGGACGGAAGGGGGGCGTTTTGGTCGCAATGAATTGAGCTATTTGGTGGCTGGTCACTTTTCTCGTCAGTACTCGGTACTGATTTGGGATCGGCGCAATGGGTTTGGCGCGTCTGATGTCGCACTGGCGGATAGTCCGAGCTATGTGAGTACAGACGCAGAGGATCTTCATGCACTCCTGCATAACTTAGATTTAGGCCCTGCTTGTTTTGCTGGCGCGTCAGCCGGTAGCAGTTTATCGCTTTGGATGGCGCATCGATATCCAGAAGATGTAAAGTCGCTCATTCTATTTTCCGCACCTACTGACGATGTAGCATTGTTTAAATCAGGTGTAGATAAGCATTGTTTTAGTCTTGCAGAAATAGCGGAACGTGGAGGGATGCAAACCGCGATTGATGCGTCAACAGAGTCGTGGATCTGTGAACTGCGGGGCCAATCCTCTGAACGGGGCACTTGGTTGGCGCAAACGATCTATCGGAATCCGAGCAATCGGGAGCGCGTCTTGGCGATAGATCCGCAGTTGTTTGCCGCAACAATGCGTCGCTGGGGTACATTCTTCTTAGCGATGAGCTGGCCTGCAGGACTGACTGAAGAGGATATACGCTCGATTGCTGTTCCTGTTATGATTGTGCCGGGTGACGATGAAATACACCCTCGACAAAGTGCTAAACGGCTCCTAGCTTTGCTAGAGCAAGCGGAAATGGTAGAATTTGCCGCTACAGTCCCTGCGGAAGCTGCGGTGATGGAGAAGTTTTATTCCGTCTTTCCGGCGATGGATAAATTTCTGACGCGGACATTACTTGATTGAGCGATGTAATGGAGAAATTTCGCCCTCGCCCGGTGCAACGCCGCGCGTCCTTTTGATTTTTTTTCTGATAATGACGATTTTTGCCTTTAAGGCGGTTCAGTCCACAGAAATATGAACGGCCTGAAGATCGTTATCTCCCGATAAATCCGATAAGGAGAAATAGATAATGCGCATTATGGTCTATCTGTCGATTATAGCGACTTTGCTAGTCGTCTATCCTGTAACAGCCCAGCCAGCGGCTCAGCTAAGTGGCAAGATAACCGACGCGGTCTCCGGCGAACCGCTACCCGGGGCCAACATTCGCCTCGTGGACACCCTGCTGGGGGTTGTCACGGATTTGGAAGGTCAGTTCGTATTGCCGGCCGTGCCTGCGGGCACCCACCAAGTGGAAATCAGTATGATTGGTTATGCCACCCGCACTGAGACCTTGCAGGTGGTCTCTGGCGAGCAAGCTCGCTTGACCGCGGCCCTGACTCCCAGTCCCGTACACATGGGCGAAATGCTGATCCAAGCCGACCGGGCCTTTTCTGCGGCCTCGTCGCGGGCGGTGCGCCAATTCGACCTGCAAACCCGACCCAGCCGCACGGCCCATCAGATGCTGCAACTGGCACCCGGCCTCATCATCGCCCAACACGCTGGCGGCGGCAAAGCCGAACAGATTTTTCTGCGCGGTTTTGACGCCGACCACGGCACGGATGTGGCCATCTCGGTGGATGGGGTGCCCGTGAATATGGTCTCCCACGGCCACGGGCAAGGCTACGCCGACCTGCATTTTCTCATTCCCGAAGTCGTCGAGGAACTGGACGTCAAGAAAGGGCCGTACTTCGCCGAATTCGGCAATCTGGCTACGGCCGGGGCCATCGCCTATCGCACCCGCGATCACCTCGACGGCAACGCCATTCACCTCGAAGGGGGTGGGTTCAATACGGCCGAGTACACCATGCTTTACCAGATTCCGCTGGCCGATACTAAGCAAAGCGCCTATTTCGCGGGCAAGTACTACCAGACCGATGGCCCGGTCAAGCGGCCTCAGGGCCTGCAGCGCCTCAATCTCTTCGGCAAGTACCACAACCACCTCTCCGACCGCTCCACCCTTACCTTGACCACCAGCGGGTTTAGTTCGGCTTGGGACGCCTCTGGGCAGATCCCACAACGGGCCGTAGAACAGGGCCTCATTGACCGCTGGGGTGCTATTGATGATCTGGAAGGAGGCACCACCGGCCGCCAAGATTTCCACGTCAACTTCCACGTTCAGGAGGCCGGCACGAGCACCTTTGATCTGCAGGCCTACTTGGTTAGCTATCAGTTTAAGCTGTTTTCCAACTTCACCTTCTTCCTCGACGACCCCGAGCGCGGCGATACCATAGAACAGACCGATGATCGCCAAGTCACCGGGATCAACAGCCGCTATTCCTTCTTCCACAACTGGGGCCCGTACTTGGCTCATACTTCGATAGGGGGCGGCCTGCGCGCTGATAATGCGGCCGTAGGTCTGTGGAAAAGCCCCGACCGCCAACGCCTAGCGTCGCTGGTCAATGCCGATGTGGTGGAGCGCAACCTGTTTCTGTGGGTCCAAGAGGAACTTGCTTTCACCCCGCGCTTGAAAATGATCCTAGGGCTGCGCGGCGATTATTTCACTTTCAATGTTGACGACCACCGCGAAGGGTTCCCCAGCGAGTTACCCCACGCTTCGGGCTTTGCCCAAGCCTCCATACTCAGCCCGAAAGCAACCTTGGTGTATAGCCCCAGCCGCGTCGTGGATCTTTTTGCCAATGTCGGCACTGGCTTCCATTCCAACGACGCCCGCAACAACGTCATTGACGCCCGGGCCTCGCAAATTCGTCGGGTCATGCGGCGCGATGGGCACAGCGAGGCCGACATTGCCGTCGAGTTAGTGGGACGCTACATCGATCCGGGCCACCTTGAAGAAGGGACCCTGCCGCGGGCGGTAGGGGCCGAAACCGGCTTGCGGACTCGGTTGTTTGAGCGGCTAAACGTGGGGGCGGCTCTGTGGTGGCTGGACCTGGAGAGCGAATTCGTTTTTGTCGGCGATGCCGGCACTACCGAAGCCAGCGGAAGGACCCGGCGGGCGGGGCTGGATCTGGAGGCCCGTCTGCAACTGCATCCTTGGCTATGGGCCGATGCGGACATCAACCTCGCCCGTGGTGAGGCCGTGGACGAACCCGACGACGCCAATGAGATCCCGCTGGCCCCCCAACGGACCTCTACTGGAGGCTTGACTTGGTACCATCCCAATGGCTTGGAAGGCGGCTTGCGCTACCGCCACATCGGCGACCGGCCTGCCAACGAGGACGGCAGTATCACGGCCGAGGGCTACACTGTCGTCGATTTCAACGGAGCCTATCGCCTAGGGGCTTGGCGGTTCAATTTGGGCGTAGAGAACGTGCTGAATACAACGTGGAACGAGGCGCAGTTCGACACTGAATCGCGGCTGCGGGACGAAGAGGAACCTGTTTCGGAGATCCACTTCACCCCAGGGAATCCCGTCAATTTGTGGCTGGGGGCGAGTTTTTCGTTCTAAGT
>VXZF01000684.1:0-783 GCA_009845645.1 Gemmatimonadota bacterium
GCCGATAGCTGAGACGGCGCATAGAAGAAATACTCGTCTCGTAAATTAAGTATTATGTTTTTCAAGCCTTTAGGGTATTCCTAAAGGCTTTTTTGTTGTTGGTCGTATTTTTGGCACGGAATGTGCCTATATTCCTCCATAGCACACCCTATTCATAACCTTCTAAAAGGAGGCACGTTATGAACTATCGATCTCTACTGATTGCCTGCTTGGCAACGCTGGGGCTGGCCGTCGCTGGTTGGGGTCAAGGCGACGGTAAGGATGTTGACAATCCGGCCGATCCGTCGTTGTCGGCGGTGACTGAACAAGCGGTGACGAGCAGTGATGGGGAGGCTTGGGTCGTCGGAGCCATACGCCGCCTGACTGACTACTCGGCCAGTTACAGTGCTCCCACTTGGTCACCGGATGGTCAGCACATCGCCTTTGGGTTTGAGCGCGATGGCAGGGCTAAGATTTATGTGATAGGTTTGGATGGGAGCAACCGCCGCCTGACAGACCACCCAGCTTGGGCCGCGCTTCCCACTTGGTCACCGGATGGTCAGCACATCGCCTTCGTTTCCGAGCGCGGCGTCAGCGATATTTACGTGATAGGCTCGGATGGGAGCGACCGCCGCAACCTGACCAACGACTCGCATTGGGACTGGGCTCCGTCTTGGTCCCCGGATGGTCAGCACATCGCCTTCGTGTCCCAGCGCGGCACCAGCGATATTTACGTGAATCAAGTGAAGGGCACTCCGCATAGCACCAAGAACCTCAAGCAGGACGCCCTATCAGTAGAAAAAA
>VXZF01000684.1:793-5634 GCA_009845645.1 Gemmatimonadota bacterium
TCCGGCTTGGTCGGCGTTTTGTCAGCACTTCTCCTTCTTGGCCCGGGGCTGTTGGCGCGGCGTCAGCGATATTTACGTGATAGGCTCGGATGGGAGCAACTCCCGCCGCCTGACGGACCACCTAGGGCAGGTCGATTCTCCGTCTTGGTCCCCGGATGGTCAGCACATCGCCTTCGTTTCCGAGCGCGGTGCCAGCGATATTTACGTGATGGGTTCGGATGGGAGTAACCCCCGCCGCCTGACGGACCGCCTGACGGACGACTCGGTCGATTACAGGTCTCCGTCTTGGTCTCCAGACGGCCAGTACATCGCCTTTGAGTCCGAGTGGTACGATAGGGTTGGGATTTACGTGATGGGTTCGGATGGGAGCAACCCTCGCCGCCTGATAGACGACTCGGCCGATTACAGGTCTCCGTCTTGGTCTCCGGATGGTCGGTACATCGCCTTCGAGTCCAACCGCGACGGCGACTGGGGGATTTACGTGATGGACATCGCGTCTTATACCGGCGGGGAGCCGACGGCTGTGGCCGAGACCTCGTGGGGACGGATCAAGAGGTATTTGCAAGACCGGGCCGGCAACTAAGCAGACGAAGCACGGACAGGTGGAAGCGAAAAAACGACCAAGCTGCCATAAGGAGTGATTGAAAATGGCGTGTGGAAGAGTCCTCAAAACTCACCGAAAGGAATTTTCCATGAAAACGCGAGTTGTGCATCAATCCCGTCTCGTCTTAATCGTCTGCTTGATAGCTTTTGGCCTGCCGGGTATTAGCTATGCCCAATGGCGATCAAACTGGGTTACTAGTGTAGCGTATTCACCGGATGGGGACGCAGTAGCCACTGGGAATTTCGACGACAGGGTTCGTCTTTGGGATGTGGAGACGGGTAAACTCCGCGCCACGCTGAGAGGGCATACGGATGTGGTCTGGGATGTGGCGTATTCACCGGATGGGCGCAGGCTGGTTAGTGCGAGTTTCGACAAAACGATTCGTTTTTGGGATGCGACTACAGGTGAACTTCTCAACACGCTTACAGGACATAGGGATGATATCTTTAGCGTATCGTATTCGCCGGGTGGGAACGCAGTGGCCAGTGCGAGTAGGGATCAAACGGTTCGTTTTTGGGACGCGACCACAGGTGAACTTCTCAACACGCTGAGAGGGCATACGGCGGGTGTCGTTAGTGTTTCATACTCGCCGGACGGGCGTAGGCTGGTCAGTGGGAGTTTCGACGAAACGGTTCGTCTTTGGGATGTGGCGACGGGTGAACTCCTCAACACACTCGAAGGACTAGGTAATATCTGTAGTGTGGCATATTCACCGGATGGAGGCATGCTGGCTAGTGCTAATGGCAACACGATTCACCTTTGGGATGCGGCGACGGGTGAACTCCTCAATACGCTCGAAGGGCGTGCGGACTTCGTGGCGTATTCACCAGATGGTCGCACGTTGGCCAGTGCCACGAGTCGAGTTTACTCAGTGCGTTTCTGGGACGTCACGTCTTATGTCGGCGGGGAGCCGACGGCCGTGGCCGAGATCTCATGGGGACGGATCAAGAGGCATTTGCAAGGCCGGGCCACGGGCGTCTTGGAAACCAAGGGAACAAAGCGATGAACAGGTTACGTGAATTTATGGGCTTATCCAGCGGCTTAGCTCCAATACGGTTGGAGCGTAGGTGGGTCGTAAGCGTTCTCGCGGGGCTTGTGGTCCTGCTCGGGATCAACAAAGCCGACGCTGACCCGGTGTGCTCGACGCCGACGCCTACTTGCATACCCTGCCCGATTAGTTGGACCCAATGTTTTGACTGTAGCTCCAACTCCGAGCATCCAATTTGTGCGCGGGCGGAGGCGGATCCAGCAGAGCCGGAGGCGAAATACCTCTACTGCACCTATGCCTTGGATGCGCTCTGCAACTTCTACATAGTAGATTGCTGGTACTCCTCCACTCCCTGTTCGGAGGCCGTGCCCGTGCCGACGACCGCGACCAACCAAGAGACTATCTGTAGCTACTATGACGAGTGCGCGGACTTAAACTCGACCGAGCCGTACCGGCACTGCACCACGTACTACTTCAACAACGATACTTGGCAACGAAATTGCTTTTGTTCCTCCATACCTTGTTCCGAGACCGGGCAAGAGCAGCCGACCGCTGTACTGATACCGTCAGCGGGCCAACCGGCGCAGCATCGGCTCGGCGCTGCCTATCCCAATCCGTTCAATCCCACGATGGTGATTCCTCTTGATTTGGCGACGGACGAGGAACGAGTCCACTTGGCACTCTACGACGTGTTGGGTCGTAGAGTGCGGCTGTTGTGGGACGGACCGTTGCAGGTGGGTAGCCATCGGTTTGTGTGGGATGGCCGCGATGAGAAGGGCAAGGCGGTGGCGGCCGGAGTGTATATCTATAAGGTCGAGGTGGACGGACAGATAGAAGCAAAAAAAACGACCAAGCTACCATAAGGGATGAGGTCCAACCTTCTGAAAGGAGGCGCGTTATGAACTATCGGTATCTACTGATCGTCTGCTTGGCAACGCTGGGGTTGGCCGTCGCAGGCTGGGGGCAAGTCGATGGTAAAATCGCGTTTATCTCCGACCGCGAAGGGTACAAGGACGTTTGGATTATGAATGCGGATGGGAGCGACCCCGAGAACCTAACCCAAGGACAGCATTGCGCTAGCCCGGCTTGGTCGCCGGATGGCACGAAGATCGCCTATATAGACATTGGTGCCGATTATTCTGGTAGTGATGTCTGGGTGGTAGACGCCGACGGCGGCAATCTGCAACAATTGACAGGCAAGCCAGTGACGGAATACATAGCCTTGGGAGCCCTTTTTTGGTCTGAAGACGGAAGTAGCATTCGCTACTACGCGTTGGGCCGCACAGACATATTCGCTGTGGCGCTGGACGGCAGTGGATCCTCACGCATGGAATGGACGGAGGGGGCTTTGGAAATCCTCCGCTTCCGAAACCACCGCCATCTTTCTCCAGACGGAACCAAACGAGCCACCGTCGCCTTGCCACAGGATGACGTAGAAGGCCAAGCTTTCTTCTTTATCTACAATGTCAGTGAAGACAAGCAAATCACGGCCGCTCGGGCCATTACCCTGTCCGACCAATCTAACGTCGATCTCTCTGCTCTGGATCGCGCCGCTTGGTTTTACCCTTCTTTTCCCCTTACTTGGGCACCCAACGGCACGAGGGTAGCCTTCACTTCGTACACCGTTCGCAAAAGCACGGACGCTTCTTACGACTTTTCCTATTCCGAGACCACTGGGGAGATTTGGGCCGTTGATATAGACGGGAGCAACTTGGTCAATCTGACCGACGGCTTAGGTGGATATTCTCCCGCTTGGCAACCTGTCGTCCCTTGGGCTACTGCCACGAGCGTTGAGTCCCAGTCATGGGGACGGATCAAAACGCTGCTTTCAACTCCATGACATACATCTAACCTGCTCATTCATCCTTATGAAAGGAGCCCCGTTATGAACTATCGATCCATATTGATCGCCTGCTTGGCGACGCTGGGGTTGGCCGTTGCTGGCTGGGGGCAAGCCGACGGTAAAATAGCGTTTATCTCCGACCGCGAGGGATACGAGGACGTTTGGATTATGAATGCGGATGGGAGCGATCCCGTAAACCTAACCCAAGGACGGCATTGCACTACCCCGGCTTGGTCCCCGGATGGGACGAAGATCGCCTATATCTACCTCGATGATTATCCCCGTGGTCGGTACGGTGGAGAGATTTGGTTGATGGATGCCGACGGCGGCAATCCACAGCAGCTAACAGACGATTCTGTCGATAAAACATCGCTTTCGTGGTCGGCCGACGGGAGGAGCATTTACTATGTCGTCAGGTGGACTGCGGAAATGACTAAGGAGTCGGAGGCGGGTGAGAGGGACGGCCCTGATGCGTTCGTTATGGCGCTGGACGGCAGTAGCCCTTCGCCCGTGGACTGGCGAGAGGTGCCCCACTTCCGCTACTCTAGTCGTTCCCCGGATGGGACCAAAGAAGCCATCATTGTGCTACGTACCAAAGGAGACGAAGAGAATCTCGCTCGCCTCCAGATCACCAATATTGGTGAACATGAGCCCTCGGTTATCCCCCTGCCTGGCTTACCCCGAAACGCGACCGTGAGCGACGCCACATGGATAACTAAGCCTACTTGGTCACCTGACAGCATGAGAATGGCCTTCACTTCTCTCACTCGCCCTGGGCTCATTTGGGCCGTTGATCTAGACGGGGGCAACTTGGTCGAGTTGACCAACGGCTTAGGTGGACGCAATCCCGATTGGCAACCTGTCGTCCCTTCTCTTACTGCTACGAGCGTCGAGTCCCAGTCGTGGGGACAGATCAAATCGCTGCTTTCTCGTTAATCGCGCCCCGTGCGTAGGGACGGTGCGGAGCGCAAGCCGTCCCTACGTGCCCCTAACCTCAGGAGGTAAACTATGTACCGCTTTATCGTAGCTATTTTGCTGTTGGCGGCTCCACACAGGGCTTTTGCCTCGCCCGGTGCGTTGTTCGCAGAACCCGACTTTTTCACCCTTGGCCCAGGCATCGGCATGGGGTTCCCTGATGATACCGCTGCTTTGGGCGATGTAGATGGCGATGGGGATGTGGATCTCGTGGTAAGTTGGACTCGTTGGTCGCCACACGTATATGCAGACGACGGAGCCTCGGGAGAGCACTTTCCACACTGGGGCTGGACCGTGGCGTCCAACGACGGCTTGGGTGGCTTGGTTCCCACCCGCGACGTCATGCACGGAAGAAAAGAATCAGGAGCAAGTAGTGCGCCCATCGTTAGTATCTACGGGGATGACTTCGATGGGGATGGACTCTTGGATCT
>VXZF01000464.1 GCA_009845645.1 Gemmatimonadota bacterium
CTAGTGTTGCCCCCCCTCCCCGAATCCAACAGCGAGGTCTTCCGCTTGTAGCGCACGAAGCGCACGTATTGTCTGGGAAATTCGATCTGCACTCGGGCGACAAAATTCTCGGCTACATTGGCAATTAGTGGACCAATGCGTTTATAGGGTTGGGACCCTTCGAGCCAACTCGGATCGCCTTCCGCCGCGATAGACACCTCGTAGGCTGGCACGGCGTCCACAGCAAAGGGGATGCCGTCGGAGCGAAATCCCCGGGGCGGAGTAAAAAAACCAAAGCGATGCGCAGGCACCGGCACAGCTAAATCAATGGTGTACCAAACTGACTCGGGATTGGACGAAACCGGCGGATTAAAAGACATGCTGTCGCCATCGACCATATAGGTGCCATTGTGGGCGGTAGTCTCGTTGCCCTGCGACCCCTTCCAAGCCCGTGGCGTCTCGCCTTCGACATAGGTCAACTCGCGCGGCTCTTTGAGCGGTTCCCAGCCCGTAAAGAGCGAGAACAGGCTCTTGTCGGGGTCGATATAGACAGGTTGGATCGCGCCGGGCACCGAGTCAAAATCAATAAGCACCACAGCAGAATCGCCCTCGCTCCAAGCCAAGCCCGCGCCGCCGATCTGCCAACTTTGCCGCTGGGCACCGCTAGCCGTCGCCCAGCATACCAGCAGCAGCCATGTGAAAGTCTTAACCGCCATGACAAACCCTTTTGGTCAATTATAACACATATAACACAATAGCCACACAAATTTAAGGTCCGACAAACTGTGCAAAATTCCTTATACTAAGTGTTTCTTTATAAAGCGCCTCTTTTATCTACATCCCCAAATTGAACGGCAAACGCATGCCAAAGTGCGCAATTGAGCAAGGAATTTTGGTTTTTCCCGCTGGCGCTGCAACCGATGTACAGGTCGCTGGCCGCACCCTCCTCCAACGCGGGATCCGCACCCTAGCCAGCGCGGGTATCAAGCGCGTCTTGGTCGTGCTTCCCCCCGGCCACGCCCCCAGCGGCAAATCCCTAGCCTCCGACCTCGACATCCAAATAGAGCAAACCACCCCAGAAGCCGCTCGCCTACCCGACGCGCCCTTGCTGCTGCTCAGAGGCGATTACGTCCATCACCACTCCTCGCTGCAATCCTTCATCGACGCGGGCCTGCAACGAGACGACCTCGTCGCGCAGACCAGCAACGGCAGCAGCAGCGGAGCGTTCCTCTGCGCGCCAAGCGCGTTGCCCTCGGATGCACTAACCGGCGACCTCTGGAGTTCGCTCGCAGCGCGTCCACATCGCCGCGCAGACATCGCGCCGCACCTGTGGCAACGCGTAACCGATAAGCGCAGCGCACGCGCCGCGAAGAACATGCTCTTCGACCAAGTGAGCAAGGCCACCAGCGGCACGGTAGCGCGCCTGCTCAACGTGCGCATCTCAGTACCCATCAGCAAACTCATCGTCGATACCGGCATCTCGCCCAACATGGTGACCTTTTTCATGGTCCTGTGTCCAGGCCTGTTCGCCGCCTATCTGGCGACTAAGCCCGACGACTACCTGCGGCTCGCATGCG
The DNA here is from genome assembly GCA_009845645.1 of Gemmatimonadota bacterium. Lineage (GTDB taxonomy): Bacteria > Latescibacterota > UBA2968 > UBA8231 > UBA8231. The sequence goes on from VXZF01000464.1 coordinate 1,557, forward strand.
CCGGCGTCCTCTGGCAGCTCGCCTCCATCCTCGATGGCTGCGACGGCGAGATCGCCCGCGTCAAGCTGGCCGAAACCAAATTCGGCGCTTGGTTCGACACCGTCACTGACAACCTCGCCTATCTCTGCGGCTACGCCGCGCTGATGGCCGGTATGTGGCATCTTTATCCCAACAACTACCTGCCCATCTACGCCGGCATCTCCGCCATCGTCTCGTTGGTCCTGACTCTAGCCCTGCTCTACAGCTACGCCCTGAAAACCGGCACTGGCAGCCTACAGTACTACCTCGGCGACTTGGGCAACAAGGTTCCCGATGGCGAAAAAGACTGGAGCTATCGGTTCCTAGAGCGCGCCGGCTTTGTTACCAAGCGGGACTTCCTCTCGTTATTCATTGCCATCGGCTTGGTTGCCAATCTGTTGGCGGTCGTTTATTGGCTCCTCGTCGTCCTGCTGCACGTGGCGGCGCTGGGCGTTTTGACCACCCACTACCGAATGATGGGCAATCAGCGCGCCGCAGCGCGGCAAATTGCCGCGCTGCCGGCACCGGCCGTCAACCGAGAGGAAGCCGCGTGAGAGCTTTGCAAATCTCCATGGTCGCTTTTGGCTTCCTGCTGCTGGGCTATCTCGTCGGCCAGCTCGGGGTCGATGAGGTCCTCCATCATTTAGACGCGATCAAGTGGATGTTCCCCCTGCTGTTGCTACCCTCGTGCGCTTGGCATCTTTCCAACACCATCGCTTGGAACTTCGCCTTTCCGCCCGACGCCTTCAAACCGCGGCTACTCACCCTTTTTGCGGCCAAGCTGGCCGGCGAGGCGGTCAATCAACTCACACCGCTGGCCAATCTCGGCGGCGAGCCAGTCAAGGCCTATTTGCTCACCCACCGGACACCCGGCCCGCGCGGCATGGCCTCGGTGGTCGTTGACAAAACCGCGCAAATTGCAGTTGGCCTGTCCTTTACCGTCCTCGGCCTAGGGCTGTTGTTTTACTACCACGACGTGTCCGAGCTTATCCCCTTGGAATATCGGGTCTTTTTCGCGTGTCTGCTCATCGTCAGCTTGGCGGCCTTTTGGGTCTTCTACAAGCGTCAAGAGCGCATGTTCACGTCCCTGCTCAAGCTGCTTCGCTCGGCTGGTCTGCGCACCGACGTGATCGAGCGCAATATGGGGCGCGCAGCGCGCATCGACACCAATATCGGCACCTTTTACCGCACCCACCGCACCCGCTTCCTCCGCGCCTTGTTCTTTCAGAGCATCGGCTGGTTTATGGGCACCTGTGAGACCTACGCCATCCTCTGGGCACTGGACGCGGGCGTTGGTTTTTGGTTTTGTTTTCTGCTCAATGCCTTGGGTGCAGTCATCAACGGCCTGTTCTTCTTCATGCCCTCCAATATCGGGGTCATGGAAGGCAGCCTCGTGTTTCTTTTTTCCAGCTTGGGGTTAGATCCGTCCCTTGGCTTGTCCTTGGGTCTTACGCGCCGCATGCGCCGCGTGTTTTGGATCTTCATTGGCTGGACCTGCCTCAGCTACATGAGCCGCACCGCGCTCCAGCGCCGCCCCGCAACAGCCTTAACCATGCTTCAGGAACAAGAAAACCCGCGCTGACCCCGACCCACAAGAGATAGAGCAATGCGTCGACACATACTCGCTGGCCTAGCGGGCTACTGCGTCCTCTCTCTCTACACTGCCTCTGCCCAAGATGCGCCGCCGGATGGAGGCGAGCACGAAGCCCCCCCTTACATCGTCCTCGAAGACTTTGCCACCACGCCCCTAGACAGCCTGCCCCGTGACTGGCGCTGGCGCAGCAAGGACGACGACAAACCCAAGCTCTACGCCGTCCGCGAGGCCAACGGCCGCCGCTACCTAGCCGCACAGGATACCGGCCACTCGGTCGTCCTCATGAAGGAATTCCGCTGGAATCCCCGGCAATACCCGATTATGACTTGGTGCTGGCGCGCCGACGCTCTGCCGCCGGGAGGCGACGAGCGCTACACCGAGACCAACGACAGCGCCGCCGGGGTACACGTCATTTTTTCGCGTAACCTCCTCGGCATCCCACGACAGATCAAATACGTATGGAGCACGACCTTGGCCCCGGGTACCGTCTCTCGCCGCAAAGGCATTGCCCGCCCTTGGTTTGTCGTGCTCCAAAGTGGGCCAGAGAAGTTGGGGCAATGGCTCCAAGAATGGGTCGATCTAGAAAAGGATCACGAGCGCATCTTGTCGTCCAAACTGCCGAAAAAAACCATCGGCATCGCCTTGCTCACCGATGCCAATTCGACCCGGGGGTACGCTGCAGCCGCCTACGCCGATTTCCGGGTCTGGCCGCGGTCAGCACTGGCGCACATTCCCAACTACTGCGCCGGCCTTCCCCCATGAGAATCTGCATCGACGCTCGCTCTCTGCGCGACGTGCCCACCAGCCTCGGCCGCTACGCCGCCGACCTCGTCAGCCACATCGCCAAGCTAGACCGCGAAAACGAGTACATTGTCGTCCGCCGCCCGTCGCGCCACGGTCCCATCGCCGAGCAGGTCAACTTCAGGGAGATTTTCTCACCGCACGACATTTCCTCACCGCAGAACATTCTCGCCGGTGCCCGGACCATCAACGGGCTCGACGCCGACGTGTACCACTCCCTATACCACTTTCTCCCCATCGGCGTGCGCGCTCGGCGCGTCGTCATCACCCTGCACGACCTGATATGGGTAAATCACTCTTACCTCGCCGACGGACGGCGCTGGCGGCAGTGGGTCAAAGGCTCTCTGGGCAGCTTCGGTATTCGCCGAGCCATTGCCACAGCGGACCACATCGTCGCCGTCTCCGCGAGCACGCGCCAAGCTGCGCGCGACCACGGCGTGCCAGACGACAAAGTAACCGCCATCCTCCACGGCGTGGCATCCGCTTGGCACTCGGACACCGCGGAACCGGCCCCGTTTGACTTGGGTAGCTCGACCGTCCAAGACCAAGCGCAGCAGGATATTCTCAATGGTCTTGCAGAACGGCCTTTTGCGTTTGGCCTAGGCAACAGCTTGCCGTACAAAAATCTACCTCGGCTGGTGCGCGCCTTTGCCCAAGTCGCCCCGGACCATCCCGATCTCGCCCTCGTGTTCGCCGGCCGCGGCGAGGGTAATCCCGCGCTCGTGCAACTGGCGCATCAACTCGGCCTAAGCGACCAGGTGCTCCTCGCCGGCCAGCTCAGCGACGAGCAAATCCGCGCCTGTTTTGCCCGCGCGCTCTTTTTTGCGTTTCCGTCGCTGATAGAGGGATTCGGGTTGCCCGTGCTCGAAGCAATGGCCAGCGGCTGCCCGGTACTGACGTCGAACTGTTCGTCGCTCGCCGAAGTCGCCGGAGAAGATGCGGTACTCGTCGATCCGCTCGACACCGCAGCCATCGCTACCGGAATGCAGCGCCTACTGACCGATCCCGCGCTCCGCCAACGGCTATCGCACCAAGGACGCCAACGGGCCGCTGCCTTCACGTGGGAAGATACGGCCCAGCGAACTATTCAATTGTATGAGCAGCTATAGACCGTAGTTTTTTGCCGCGCCGGAGACGTCGCGTCCGATCCGCTCCACATTTGGGTTGATCTGCTGCGAGTTGTAAACTATTACTAATGTTGTTGAGGAGACTGGCGGTTCTGTAGAGGGGATTCTGAAGCGCGAATAAAAAGGAGGGATATGTATGAAAACGTATTTGTTTCAGGCTGTTTTAGAGCAAGACAAGTGGCCCGATGAACCCGATGAGAAAGCGGTCTGGAGAGCCTATATTCCCGAACTAGAGCATAAAGGGGCTGCGAGTTGGGGATATACCGAGAAAGAGGCTTTAGAGAATTTAGAAAATGCTGTTGATCTTCTCGTTGCGCATCTGCTGGAGATTGGAGAAGACATACCTACTGACCAGCATCATTAGATGCCATAGGCGGCTTGCCCATGGGATATGGGCCATTGGTCAACGGGCTTCGGCGGGCGCGGTCGTACACCGCATCCTGTATTTCGAGGATGCGCACGGCTTGGTCAACATTCGGGGTGAAGGACCGCCCATCTGCCAAAGCGGTCAGGGCTTGATCGACAATGGTCG